>NZ_BDGM02000014.1:0-80225 GCF_001748485.2 Tepidibacillus sp. HK-1
ACTATTAGCATCCCGATAGCTCTGTACGATGGATAAATAAATGCGACCAGTTTTTTTATTTTTCACTTGTCTAAGAAACATGAACATGGCTCCCTTAATTGAATACGATTTTACCTTCATTATACCATATTATTCTACAAAAGTCTACTAAAATATGACAAAAAATAAAATAAAAATCCCCGGAAACATCAATGAAATCAATGCTTTCGGGTTAATAGTTGTTTAAATGTGTTGCAAAATTGGGGAGATTCCTGAAGCACCTCATGAAGTCCTATTAGTTTTAGATGCAACGACTGGCCAGAATGCGTTACAACAAGCCAAATTGTTTAAAGAATCTGCAGGTGTTTCAGGTTTGGTCTTAACTAAATTGGATGGAACAGCAAAGGGCGGAATCGTGATTGCTATTCACCATGAATTACAGATACCTGTCAAACTAGTTGGCTTAGGTGAAAAAATGGATGATTTGCAAGAGTTTGATGCAGATCAATTTGCCAATGCATTATTTGCACAAGGTTTTCTTGAAGAAGACCAGGAAGAAATCTGACAATAAAAACAGCTTGACATTCGTTTCTATAGCCAGTAATATATTTCTTGTAAAGGGAATAGTCTTTACAGATTACTCTCTTTATAGTGAGGTGGTGCAAAAATGTTAGAAAAATCCACAAGACTCATTTTGCTTCACGACTTTTATCAAGATCTTTTAACAGAGAAACAGAAACAATATATGGAATTGTACTTTCAAGATGATTTTTCTTTAGGTGAAATAGCTGAAGAATTTGGAATTAGTAGACAAGCGGTTTATGAACATATCAAACGATCTGAAAATTTGTTAGAAGAATATGAAGGTAAGCTTCAGCTTCTTGCAAAATATGAACAGAGAACAAAGATTTTAGAAGAAATGGAACAGCTTATTGATCGACAAGAGGGAGAGTTTCTCCTTCAATTAAAAGAAAAAATAAATCTTTTAAGACAAATAGATTAGGAGGCGGTCAGAAATGGCGTTTGAAGGGTTAGCTGGCCGACTACAAGAAACTTTTAACAAGTTACGCGGTAAAGGCAAGGTGTCAGAAGAAGACGTTAATCAAATGATGCGCGAAGTTCGTTTGGCCTTATTAGAAGCTGACGTTAACTTCAAGGTGGTTAAAGATTTCGTCTCTCGAGTGAAGGAAAGAGCCATTGGTCAAGAGGTTCTAAAAAGCTTAACACCTGGCCAACAGGTCATTAAAGTGGTTAATGAAGAACTTACTCAATTGATGGGAGGAACCCAGAGTAAGTTAAATATGTCCCCCAAGCCGCCAACAATCATCATGATGGTAGGTTTACAAGGGGCAGGTAAAACCACCCATACCGGTAAGCTAGCAAAATATTTACAAAAACAAAACAAACAACCGCTATTAGTTGCCGCAGATATTTACAGACCAGCGGCAATTAAACAACTACAAGTACTAGGGGAACAATTAAAGATTCCTGTCTTTAGTATGGGAAACGAAGTATCGCCTGTTGAAATTGCCAAAAAAGGTATTGAATATGCAAAGGCAGAAAATCGCGATGTGGTAATCATTGATACAGCTGGGCGTCTTCATATTGATGAAACCCTAATGAATGAATTGCTACAGATTCGGGATGAAGTAAAACCCCATGAAATATTATTGGTTGTTGATGCAATGACAGGTCAGGATGCAGTGAATGTAGCAAATAGCTTCCATGAGACTCTATCGCTAACAGGTGTGATTTTGACAAAGCTAGATGGAGATACGCGTGGCGGTGCTGCAATTTCAGTCAAAGCAGTAACAGGTTGCCCAATTAAATTTGTGGGTATGGGTGAAAAATTGGATCAAATTGAACCTTTTTATCCTGATCGAATGGCTTCCCGTATTCTCGGAATGGGTGATGTTCTTACTCTTATTGAAAAAGCACAAGCCACAGTGGATTCACAAAAAGCTAAAGATTTAGAGAAGAAGATTCGAAGCGCAGAATTTTCATTTGAAGACTTTTTAGATCAATTAGAACAAGTTAAAAAAATGGGGCCTTTGGATGAAATCCTTGGCATGATCCCAGGATTGAACAAAGCAAAAGGCCTAAAAGATCTAAAAGTTGACGATAAACAATTAGCACATGTTGAGGCCATTATTATGTCGATGACAAAAGAAGAGAAACAGCATCCGGAAATCCTAAACGCAAGTAGACGACGTCGTATTGCAAATGGGAGCGGTACAAGTATCCAAGACGTCAACCGACTTCTCAAGCAATTTGAAGATATGAAAAAAATGATGAAGCAATTTTCTAATATGGCAAAGACAAAAGGAAAAAAGAAAAAAGGATTTAAATTTCCTTTTATTTAATTATTTTAAACGATTTTTATTTGCTAAAGGAGGTGAACAACATGGCAGTACGTATTCGTTTAAAGCGCATGGGTGCAAAAAAAGCTCCATTCTATCGTTTGGTTGTAGCAGATTCCCGTTCTCCTCGTGATGGACGTATCATTGAAGAAATTGGGACATATAATCCATTAACACAACCTGCGCAAATCAATATTGATGAAGAGAAAGCTTTAAAATGGTTGCAAACTGGTGCAAAACCATCTGACACTGTTCGTAACTTATTCAGTAAATCTGGAATTTTGAAAAAAGCACACGAATTAAAACAAGAGAAATAAGTCGAACAATAATAATGGATCATTTATCCATTGGAGGTCTTTTCTTATGAAAGAACTAGTAGAAGTGTTGGCTAAAGCACTTGTTGATCATCCTGACGAAGTTCGTGTGAATGAAATAACTGGTGATAAGTCTATTGTTTATGAACTATCTGTTGCCCCAGAAGATATGGGAAAAATTATAGGTAAACAAGGGCGGATTGCAAAAGCAATTCGTACTGTTGTGAGTGCTGCAGCAGTTAAAGAAAACAAACGTGTGATGATTGAAATCATCTAAACACAGGGTGGGGATATCCCCACCTTTTGCTCTATCAAAAGAAAATATCATCCAGATCACTTATCTCCACCAGTTTTATTGAAAAGGCGGTGTTTTATGAAAATTAAGATTCCTGTCCCAGTGAAGATGGTTGTAACCAATCAATCCAAGCAGTTGTTGGTCACTGAAATTGAACAATCAATGAAGCAGATTAAAGTTGAGTTAGAACAATTAAAATTTCAACAAAAGAAATTGTTAACGGAAGCTGAGAAAAAAGGAAAAGAAGCAGTTAGAATTGTTCAAGATCGGATTGGATATGAACATCAAAAGAGAAAAGAAAAACTTGAACAATTGGTGGTTCAATTAGAACAAGTGGAGAAACTAAATATAGGAGATGAAATCTTTCATAGTACGGTAGATACCGAAATAGAAGTAAATGTCGGTGATCATTGGGATCAAATTTTTCATCGCTATGAAATTATTATTAAAGATGGTATTATAACAGAAATTAGAAAGAGGGTAGAATAAGTTGGATACCCATTTTTTTAAAATTGGACAAATCGTAAATACATTTGGGATAAAAGGTGAATTAAAGATCTATTTACATACAGATTTTCCTGATGAAAGATTTAAAAAAGGAAACCAGATTTTTATAGGGTCGGAGAATCATCCAAATCAACAATCTGCGATGATTCAATCGGCAAAGCCATATAAGAATCTTTATTTGGTCAAGTTAAAAGGCTATGATAATATTAATCAAGTTGAAAAATATAAAGGATTATATATGTGGATTTCCAAAGAACAGCAACATGATTTGGGAGAAGGGGAGTTTTATTTTCATCAAATTATTGGTTGTAAAGTATATTCTACAGATGGTGAAGAAATTGGAACGGTTACAGAAATTTTATCCCCTGGCGCTAATGATGTTTGGGTGGTAAAGGATGCCACTTCGAAAAAAGAGATTCTTATCCCTTATGTAGAACTTATAGTGAAGGAAGTTAACGTAAATGAAAAAAAGATTATCATTGAACCGATTGAAGGTTTATTAAGTTAGATTCAGGTGATCAAGATGAATATACATATATTGACGCTATTTCCTGAAATGTTTGAAGGTATATTACAATCTAGTATTTTAAAAAAAGCACAAGAAAAAAACGCAGTAACAATTAACACGATTAATTTTCGGGACTTTGCTACCAACAAACATAAAACAGTGGATGATTATCCATATGGTGGTGGAAATGGTATGGTTCTTAAACCAGAGCCAATTTTCTATGCAGTAGAATCGATCCCAAATTATGAAAAAGCAAGAATCATCATGATGACCCCGCAAGGAATACCTTATACACAAAAAAAGGCAGAAGAATTGAAAAAGGAAGAACATCTTATTTTTCTTTGTGGTCATTATGAAGGATTTGATGAAAGAATTAGGGAACATTTAGTCACAGACGAGCTATCGATTGGTGATTATGTTCTTACAGGTGGAGAATTAGCTGCAATGGTAATTGTTGATAGTGTGGTTCGATTGTTACCAGGAGTGCTTGGAAATCAGGAATCAGCAGAAACCGATTCGTTTAGTTCTGGATTATTAGAATACCCTCAATACACAAGACCTGAAGAATTTAGAACATGGAAGGTTCCAGAAGTATTATTATCTGGACATCATCAAAAAATTGAAGAGTGGAGAAAAAAGGAATCGATAAAGCGTACTTTACAGCGTCGACCTGATCTGATTCAAGCTCATCAGTTTGATGCAAAAGACCAAGCCCTAATTAAAACCATCAAACGGGAATTAAATCATGAAAACTAAAGACTAACTTTAGGTTGTCTTTATAAATAGATTATGATACAATATTTTTTGTTGATTACGACGGTCCTCTGGCTGTGTACATATGCAGTTGATGAACGTCTGTTTGGAAGGAGGGAATCAACAATGAATTTAGTTCAGGAAATAGCAAGAGAACAATTACGTACAGATATTCCTGAGTTTCGCCCTGGTGACACTGTTCGTGTACACGTAAAAGTTATCGAGGGTCAACGCGAGCGGATTCAGGTGTTTGAGGGTGTTGTTATTAAGCGCCGTGGTACTGGAATCAGTGAAACTTATACAGTTCGTAAAATTTCTTACGGTGTAGGTGTTGAGCGTACATTCCCAGTTCATTCACCAAAGATTGACAAAATCGAAGTAGTACGTCGTGGTAAGGTACGTCGTGCTAAGCTATATTACCTACGTAACTTACGTGGTAAAGCAGCTCGTATTAAAGAAAAAATGTAATTCATTAAAGAAAGGGGATCTTGTCATATACAAGCCCCTTTCTTTGCCATTTTCAGCATTTATCATGAGAGAGAATAAGGGGAAACCTGTATGGAAACAAAGATACTAAAAGAACTATTTGAATGGGCAAAGTCATTAACCATCGCCGTCATTTTGGCATTTCTGATACATACTTTCTTGTTTGCAGTTGTTGTTGTGAGTGGACCTTCAATGGAACCAACTTTGCAAAACAATGAGAGATTAATCATGAATAAAATCATATACAAAATACATGCTCCAAAACGGGGCGATATCGTTATCTTCCATGCCTCTGAAAAGGAAGACTATATTAAAAGGGTGATCGGCGAACCAGGGGATAAAGTAGAATTTAGAAATCAACAATTATTTATCAACGATCAACCCACACAAGAGCCATATTTAGATCGTTATTCGGGTAAAATCATTACTGAAGACTTTCCTCCTGTTACAGTACCTGATGGGATGATCTTTGTGGTAGGAGATAATCGAGGAAATAGCACTGATAGCCGAATAATAGGCCCTATTTCTCTTAACAAGGTAATAGGGAGGGCGGATCTTGCTATTTGGCCACTGAGTCAAGTCAGAAAGTTATGGAATTAGATTTTCTTTAGGGAGGAACTTTCAATGAGCAGCTCGATAAATAAAGAATTAAAAGAATGGGCAAAAGCGATTGCGATTGCTATCATCCTTGCTTATCTTATTCGAACATTTCTATTTGCCCCTTTTATTGTTGATGGCACTTCGATGATGCCGACTTTGGAAAATGGAGAACGATTAATTGTGAATGAGCTTCAATATCGTTTTGGACAACCAAAGCGTGGTGATATTATCGTGTTTCGTTATAGTGAAGAACAAGATTATATCAAGCGGGTTATTGCTTTACCTGGGGAAGTAGTAGAGGTGAAAAATGATCAACTATACATTAATGGACAAAAAGTAGAAGAGCCCTATTTAAATGAAGAAAGAAAGCAATTAGCAGTTCAAGGATTAACACTTACAGACGATTTTGGGCCAGTTAAGGTAGAAGAAGGCCACCTGTTTGTAATGGGGGATAATCGCCGAAATAGTAAAGATAGTCGAATGATTGGTACCATTAAGTTTGATCAAGTCGTGGGAAAAGCTGCATTTGCATTTTGGCCTATATCCGAAATAAAATGGTTGACGAGTAAATAAAGTAGGTGAGTAATTACATGATAATTCAATGGTTTCCTGGTCATATGGCTAAAGCCAGGAGACAAATTACAGAAAAGCTGAGTCTAATTGATATTATGATTGAATTATTAGATGCGAGAATTCCTCTTTCCAGTCGCAACCCCATGATTGATGAAATCGTTAATCAGAAACCAAGACTTGTTCTGTTAAACAAGAGTGACTTAGCTGATCAATCTATAGTAAAGGAATGGATTCAGTATTTCCATGATCAAGGATTAACGGCAATTCCTATTAACTCAATAAGTGGAAAAGGGCTTCAAAACATCATAAAAGAAGCTGAAGCGTTAATGGTTGAAAAAAGAGAAGCTTTAATGAAAAAAGGGGTTAAACCACGGGCATTAAGGGCGATGATTCTTGGAATTCCAAATGTAGGAAAATCTTCTTTAATTAATCGATTAGCTGGT
The DNA here is from genome assembly GCF_001748485.2 of Tepidibacillus sp. HK-1. Taxonomy (NCBI): domain Bacteria; kingdom Bacillati; phylum Bacillota; class Bacilli; order Caryophanales; family Bacillaceae; genus Tepidibacillus; species Tepidibacillus sp. HK-1. Next base: position 6,819 of record NZ_BDGM02000014.1, read on the forward strand.
AAAAGTATTGCTGTGACCGGTGATCGTCCCGGTGTAACCAAAGGGCAGCAATGGATCAAAGTAGGACAATCCCTTGAATTACTTGATACACCTGGAATTTTGTGGCCTAAATTTGAAGATCAAGAGGTAGGATACCGTTTGGCTGCAACTGGAGCAATCAAAGATCAAATTCTTCATTTTGATGATATTGCTATCTTTATTGTCAAATTTTTTAAGGAACATTATCCAGAGCGATTAAAAGAACGTTACAAATTAACGGAGATAGCAACACATCCTGTGGAAATCATTGAGCAAATCGGTCGTAAAAGAGGTTGCCTTGTTTCAGGTGGACAGATTGACTTTGATAAAGCATCAGAAATCATTGTTCGTGAATTAAGATCTGGTAAATTAGGCCCTTTTTGCTTAGAAAAACCCTATCAACTTGATTAATCTATGTTACAATAAAAACGTGCTATTGCACGTTTTTACATTTATGAGCAAATGTAGCGGAAGGAGAAACCATGTTAGAACATGAGAAAGTCTTATGGTCTCAAGGAATCCAGCTTATTGCTGGGATCGATGAGGTTGGTAGAGGATGTTTATTTGGTGATGTAGTGGCTGCTAGTGTCATATTGCCACCAAATCTTGAAATTAAAGGGATCGATGATTCTAAAAAATTAACACCAAAAAAGCGAGAGGAACTTTTTGATCAAATTACGAAACAAGCCATAGCAATCGGCGTGGGGAAGGTGGATGCTAAGACAATTGATCAAATTAACATTAAACAAGCAGCACGTCTTGCGATGAAGCAGGCGGTATTAATCATGAATATCTCCCCACAGGTTTTGTTAATTGATGCAGAAAAGGTAGATCTTACGATTCCACAAAGGTCGATTATCAAAGGTGATACGGTTAGTCAGTCCATCGCTGCAGCTTCAATTATTGCAAAAGTAACAAGAGATCGAATGTGTGAAGAATGGGATCAACTTTACCCTCTTTATGGGATAAAGCAACATAAAGGATATGCAACCAAATTACATAGGGAAATGATTCGACTTCATGGGCCAAGTCCATTACATAGACAATCATTTTTAGGAAATCTTCTTCAAGAAACATTATTTGAGTTTGAAATGGATTTTACAAAAATGGAAGGTTAGAGAAATATGATTCCTATGATTCCACGATTAGAACATATTTACCAAATGATTGAACGAGGGAAAGGTCAACTTTTTCAGTTGAAGGTTGGGCAAATTTTACGTGGGCAAGTGATAAACATATTAAATGAAACACAAGCGATTGTTCAGATTCAGGGGACAAAAATGCTTGCTAGAATGGAAGTACAATTAACCAAAGGTCAACAAGCCTTTTTTCGAGTGATGTCAATAGGAAACGAAATAAAATTAAAAGTATTGACAGATCCGACACCTTCTAGCAAACCCATCACTTCTTCAGAAGAGTTATTACAATTGTTAAATATCAAAAATTCACCTGAGAATCGTGGGCTTCTTCTAAAACTGTTAGATAATCAGCTTCCTATTGAAAAAGGAATTTTTGATGAGATTTCTAAGATACTTAAAATGATGAAACAAAATGAAGATACGGATGTATTACAAGCTGTAAAATGGTTGATTTCCAAGGATCTACCCGTAACAGCAAATTATATACGTTCAGCCCATGAATTTTTGTTTGGAGAAGGTTTTGTCACCAAATTACTTGATTTAAGCCGTTTAGCAGAAACATGGCTTTCGTCCAACCAACATAAAAACGTTCCTATTTCAAAAGAAATAACCACAAAAATCCAAAATCTACATCAACGGATAGATGAATTCCTTAGTAATGCACAAACATTAATCCATCAAAATCAAAATCAAAATCAAATTCAACAGCAAATACCATTTCAACCAGAACATTTTTTAGATCGGATGGTTAAATATATTGAACAATTTCAACTGAATATGACGGATCGGACAGACTTTTTAATCAATGAAAATGAGAATACACTTAAAGAGGTCATTACCCAGCTTTTAAGTCACAAGAATCATTTACCAGAAGAATTGGTGTCTCGACTTGAAAAAATAGTAGACCACATATTAGGTCAACAATTGCTGATTACACCAGACCAAGGAATATTTTCGCAGTTTATACTTCAATTTCCTAGCTTTGTGCCCTTTTCAACCAATCCTGTTTTTATCCAAGTGCATTCGAAAAAAGAAGAAGGAAGAGCAATCAATCCTAAGGATGTTCATTTTGCATTTCTTTTTGGCCTAAATCATCTAGGTGAATTAGTGGTTCATCTGCATATTTTACAAAAACAAATCTTTGTTCAAATTCAAAATGATTATCCCTTGATTAAGGAACTGGTTAGAGAATTAGAACCTAACTTTTTAGCTTTTATCAAAGAACAAGGTTATCAAACTTCTGGAATAACCGTTCAACCATTTACAAAAGGAGAAGCTAAGGTCGACTATCCTTTCTCATCCTTTACTCATAAGGGAGTGGATATCAAAATATGAAAAAACAAATAAAAAAAGCCATTGCTTTAAAATACGAGCCTTCCCATTTCAATGCCCCTCACGTCATTGCTAAGGGTTCGGGACATATCGCTGACCAGATCATTGAACAAGCGCAAAAACATGATGTAAAAATAGTTGAAGATCAAGCCCTGACATCAATCCTTTATCAGCTAGAGATACATGAACAAATCCCCCCGTCCCTTTACCCCATGATTGCGGAAATTTTTGCTTTCGTATACCAAGCAGAACAAAAGGCAGGAAATATTAAAAATGGTTGATCAACGTAAAAACTTAGGAAAATGGGGAGAGCAAAAGGCAAAAGAATATTTAATAAAGCAAGGATATCAGTTCATTACGGGGAATTGGCAAAATCGACTTGGAGAGATTGATCTCGTGATGAAGGATCGTGAGACACTCGTCTTTATTGAAGTGAGAACAAAAAGAAGTCATAAATATGGCACTAGTATAGAGTCAATCAATGAAAAGAAGCAACAACAAATGGTGAAAATGGCAAATGCTTTTTTACGGTATAAACAATGGTGGGAAATCCCGATCCGCTTTGATGTGGTAACCATAGATCAACACGAAGGGGTATATCAATTACGACATCATAAAAATGTAATTCAATAGAATCTATTCATTTCCCAGGACATCGCAAAAAGAATTGTATTTCTATTTTTTTCGACAGCAAAAATGAATAAACTTTTTATCTTGTTGTTTTCCATTTATAGGACTATAATAAGAATAATTAAATATTTGAGGGGGAGCTCCTATAAAGGGGCTGAGAAAGGGCTTAATAGCACCTGACCCTTAAACCTGATCAGGGTAATGCCTGCGGAGGGAATTTTAGGAATGTTACATAGCTTTTTAAATTTTGCCTCTGCTAAAGCAGGGGCTTTTTTTGTAAAGAAAAGTTCAAAATAACAGGGTCACTATTATTGATTTTAAAAAAGGAGGCTAAATCATGAAACGAAGTCGGGCGCTAACCATTGCTGGTTCTGACAGCGGAGGAGGAGCTGGAATTCAAGCGGATTTAAAAACGTTTACTTTGCTAGGGGTTTATGGAACAAGTGTGATTACATCCGTAACTGCACAAAATACTCAAGGTGTTTTTGCGATTCATGATATTCCAACTAACGTCATAGATCAACAAATCGAAGCGGTTCTATCCGATATAGGAACAGACGCTATTAAAATTGGAATGTTGTCTTCTAAAGAAATTGTCAAAGTAGTTACAGAACAACTTAAACAATACAAAGATATCCCTATCGTATTAGATCCAGTGATGGTTGCAAAAGGAGGAAGTCCTTTATTAGCTGATGATGCAAAAGAGGAGATCAAAAAAGAATTGTTTTCACTTGCCACGGTAATTACCCCTAATATTCCTGAGGCAGAAGTATTAACCAAACTAACGATAAAAACAGTAGAGGATATGAAAAAAGCGGCAGAAATATTAATAGAATTAGGCCCTCAAGCTGTATTAGTCAAAGGGGGTCATTTAGTAGAGGAAGCAGTTGATATATTATATGATGGTAAATATTGGATTACTTTTCCTGGAAAAAGAATCAATACAAAAAATACTCATGGAACTGGTTGTACTTACTCTTCCGCCATTGCAGCAGAATTGGCTAAAGGAAAAGAATTACAAAAGGCGATTAAAAACGCGAAAGAATTCATTCAAATGGCCATCATTGGCGCTGATGAATTAAATATTGGATCAGGTCATGGTCCAACCAACCATTGGAAATATTTAGAGGAAAAGGGGTTGGAAGCATGGAACTAAATCAAGTGAAACAAGTAGTTTTAAAGGTAAAAGAGAAAAAACCACTGATTCATCATTTAACCAATTTAGTTGTCACAAACTTTACAGCAAATGGAACCATTGCCTATGGAGCTTCCCCGATTATGGCAAATGCTGTGGAGGAAGTGGAGGAAATGGTGAGAGTTGGTAATGGGCTTGTAATTAACATGGGGACGATTACACCAGAGATGGTTACAGCGATGGAAAAAGCAGGAAAAGAGGCGAATCGTGTAGGGGTCCCCATCATTCTAGATCCCGTTGGTGTCGGTGCAACAACGTACCGTACAGAAGTAGTGAAACGGATGATGGATACTTTTAAGCCAACAGTAATTAGAGGAAATGCTGCAGAGATGGCTCAATTGGCTGGTATACCATGGCAGATTAAAGGGGTTGATTCTGTTGGAGAAGGTGGAGACCGCTTTGAGGTGGCTAAAAAAGTAGTAGAAAAATACCAAACTGTTGCAGTAATCACGGGTGAGAAAGACATTGTAACTGATGGAGAACGGACAGCAGTGATTGCGAATGGGCATCCTTTATTATCTACCGTTACTGGGACAGGTTGTTTAGCAACTGCGATTATAGGGGCAACGATCGCAGTAGAAGAAGATGCCTTTATCGCATCAGTTGCGGCATTGACGTATTATGAAATCGCTGCTGAAAAAGCTGCAGCCAAAACTCAAGGTCCAGGAACCTTTGCTGCTTATTTAATGGATGAACTATATCAATTACCAATCTCAGATATAGACACGATGGCAAAGATTGAATGGGTGAAAAATGATGAATTGGATTGATCAATTAGCAGTTTACTTAGTGATAGGGCGCAAAGATTGTACGATTCATCCTCCAATAGAAGTAGTGAAACAAGCTTTATCTGCAGGAGTAAAAACCATTCAGTTAAGAGAAAAAAAGGGTAACATGCGTGAAATTATCCAATTTGGACAAGAAATTCGAAAATTGACATTAGAATATCATGCACTATTTTTTGTTAATGATCGTCTTGACTTAGCTCAAATTCTAGAAGCTGATGGTGTTCATCTTGGCCAAGATGACATTCCAATCGAAGAAGCAAAAAAATTAGTGCCTCCTACATTTAAAATTGGTATTTCGGCTGGATCTGTAAAAGAAGCAATAGAGGCAGAAAAACAAGGTGCTGATTATATCGGGGTAGGCTCGATCTACCCTACGGTAACAAAAGAAGATGCGAAATGGCTTGGAATAGATGGCTTAAAGATGATCAGGCATTCAGTAGCCCTACCTATAGTGGCAATTGGTGGAATTCAAAAAGAGAATATTCCTGAGTGTAAAGAAAATGGAGCGAATAGTATAGCTGTGGTTTCTGCAATCACCCGTTCCAACAATCCTTATCAAAGCGCAAAAGAATTAGTAGAACGATGGGGGGCGAAATTATGAAGTGGGGAGTAAAACAATTGACTTTAATGGCGATGCTTGTTGCGATTGGAACGATCACATCTACTTTAATTTGGTTCCCGGCTGGGATTGCCAAAGCATACCCGATGCAACATGCGATCAATGTGATTTCTGCTGTCGTCTTAGGCCCTGTTGGCGGGATAACCGTAGCTTTTTTAATAGGTTTTTTACGAGACATATTAGGAGTAGGTACGATATTAGCCTTCCCTGGTGGAATGATTGGTGCTTTTATTGCAGGTTGGTTATATCGAAAAACAAAAAAACTTTTCTGGGCAGCATTCGGTGAAGTCATAGGTACTGGTTTTCTTGGAGCAATAGCCTCCGTTCCAATTGCCTACTTCTTTTTAGGAAAATCTGTAGCCGTATTCTTTTTTGTCCCTTCATTCCTTGTTAGTACCATTAGCGGTTCAATTCTAGCTTATTTAGTGATTTCGTTGTTAATGAAAAATGAAATGATGGCAAAGCAAATGATGTCATTCCAAGAGAGTTGATTTAGATTGATTTATTGGATAAAAACCTATAATAAAGCGATTTACCTTTTTATTTTAGGTATTATAATATGGCAACTTCTTCCCAAAGTTGTTACGATTCCGTCGTATATCTTACCTACACCTTTAGATATTATTCATTCTTTCTGGGAAGAAAAAGAAATCTTATTATTTACTCATCTACCTTTAACATTGTTAGAAAGTATGATCGGGTTAATTATTTCAATTGTAATAGGTTTTGTGATCGCTTGGATGATGCATATTTCTGTAAATGTAGAAACAACCATATATCCATGGATAATTATATCTCAGACAATTCCGATTATTGTACTTTCTCCTATTATTATCATGTGGTTAGGTTATGGTATATGGGCAAAAGTTTTTGTTATTTTTTTAATTAGTTTTTTTCCAGTTACTATGAATGTATTTCAAGGCCTTAAATCGGTAGATGGGGAAATCATTGCTCTTCTTCAATCTTATGGAGCGACAAAAGGCCAAATTTTTTGGAAAGTCGAAATTCCTTCTGCCATGCCATTTATCATAGCAGGTGTAAAAATGGCTGCAGTTTTTAGTGTAATAGGGGCAACACTTGGAGAATGGTTAGGTAGCGATCAAGGGTTAGGGTTTTATAGTAGAAGGATGACCTCCAATTTACAAGCTGATTCTGCTTTTGCTTCTGTTATTTTGCTAGCTTTATTAGGCTTGTTTCTTCATGGAACTGTACAGCTTATTCAGAATTTATTTTTTAAAAAGTATTTTAGGTAGAAAGGAAGAAAATAATGAATAAAAAAATAAAATATATCGTTCCAATCGTTATTCTTGCTTTAATCTTTACTTTTGTTGGGTGTAGTTCAAATCCAAATAATAATGAAACTGAAAAAACAAAATTAAAAGTGATGTTAGATTGGTATCCGAATGCAGTTCATTCGTTTTTATATGTGGCTAAAGAGAAAGGATTTTTTGATCAAGAAGGAATTGATGTAGAGTTTGTTATGCCAGCTGAAACAAATGATCCTCTGCGGTTAGTCGCTGCTGAAAAAGTAGATCTCGCATTAAGTTATCAACCTGAGGTGATTTCGGCCAATGACAAAGGAATTCCCGTCGTATCCATTGCATCGGTTGTCAATCATCCACTAAATGTCTTATTAGTACCTGAAAATAGTGAAATTAAAACTCCCAAGGATTTGGAAGGGAAAACGATTGGATATCCGTCGATCCCAATGAATGAAGCTCTTGTTAAAACGATGATAAAACATAGCGGTGGGAACCCTGAAAAGATTAAAATGGTTGATGTAGGTTGGGATTTAATGTCTGCATTAAGCACGAAAAAGGTTGATGCAATCAGTGGGGGTTATCTTAACCATGAAGAAATTTTATTAAATAAAGAAGGGTTTAAAGTTCGAGAATTTTATCCTCCATCTTATGGTGTTCCAGATTATGCTGAATTAGTACTTGTGACAAGTCAGGAGCAATGGAAAAGGAATCCAGATCTTTTGAAAAAATTTTGGAAAGCTGCGCAAAAAGGACAGGAAGAAGTTCAAAAAAATCCCGAGGATAGTTTGCAAATCTTATTAGATCATCAGCAGAAGGAGTCTCCATTAGATCCCCAAGTGGAAACTGAAAGTTTGGAACGTTTGCTTCCGTTGATGGAGATTTCAGGGCATCCCTTTGGATGGCAAAATAAAGAACAATGGAATGAAGTCCAAGATTGGATGGAAAGTTATCAACTGATTAAAAATAAAAAGCCAGTTGAGCAAATGTTTATAGAAATAGACTAAATAAAGAAGATTAGCGTCTAATCAATATGGTTAGACGTTTTTTAATGAAAAATTAAAGGAATTTTGAGAAATTGAAAGAAATTTAATAAGAGTCAGATATTACAGGTCAGGGAGTGTTTGCGATGTATGCAAAAGTAATGGGATCATCTATTGTTGGAATTGATGGATATCCCGTTGAAATAGAAGTGGATTTGGCAAACGGGTTACCTCAGTTTCAAATCGTTGGTTTACCTGATTCCTCCATTCGAGAATCAAAAGATCGCGTAAGAGCAGCAATTAAGAACATAGGCTATATTTTTCCAATGAAAAGAATTACTGTCAATTTAGCACCTGCAGACTTAAAAAAAGAAGGTTCTGGATTTGATCTTCCAATGGCAATCGGAATACTTTTAGCTAGTGATCAAATCTCAGCAAGTACCCTACCCATTGAACTTGGAAAAACTCTTTTTATTGGGGAACTTTTATTGGATGGCTCCATCCAACCGGTTAATGGTATCTTGCCAATGGCCATTGCAGCTAAACAAAATCATTTTCAAACTTTGATAGTGCCTAAAGAAAATTTGAGAGAAGCTTATCTTGTACAAGAAATTGATGTTTATGGTTTTTCTCATCTAAATGAAGTAATTAGTTTTTTGTCAAATGAAAAAAGAATACATGAAACAAATCGGAACATAAGAATAAATGATCATATCACATTGGATGAGCAGTTAAAATTTGTCGAAGACTTTGCAGATGTAAAGGGACATTATCAAGTAAAACGAGCCATAGAAGTGGCTGTGGCTGGCATGCACAACCTTTTAATGATTGGACCTCCTGGTTCTGGCAAAAGTATGATTGCAAAACGTATTTCCTCTGTATTACCTGAATTGATCTGGGATGAAGTACTAGAAGTGACAAAAATATATAGTGTAGCTGGTGAACTAAAAGAGCGAGGAACACTGATAAAAAAGCGGCCGTTTCGCCAACCCCACCATTCGATTTCAGTAGCTGGGATGATTGGTGGTGGAACAACGCCTAAACCTGGTGAAATCAGTTTAGCTCACCGTGGGATACTATTTCTTGACGAGCTACCTGAATTTCCAAGAAGTATACTTGAATCGTTAAGACAACCATTAGAGGATGGAAAGGTTACAATTAGTCGTGCAAAAGCAAACTATATCTTTCCTTCACAAGTGATGCTGGTTGGGGCCATGAACCCTTGCAAATGTGGATATTATGGCACAGATGTTCCTAACCATGAGTGCCGATGTACCCCGATAGAAGTACAAAGATATCGCTCAAAATTATCTGGTCCATTGCTAGATCGAATAGATATACATATTGAAGTACCTTGGATGAATATAGAAACCTTGCGAGATAAAAAGAAAGAAAAATCATCAAAAGAAATGCGAAAGAAAATTGAAAAGGCTAGAAAAATTCAGGAAAAAAGATTTCAAAAACAGGAGATTCAATTTAATAGTGAAATGAAAACTAGTCAGGTTAAGGAACATTGTATGCTTGAACCAGCAGCTGAATCTCTATTACAACGCTCTTTTGATCAATTTGGTTTTAGTGGCCGTTCCTTAGATCGAATCTTAAAAATATCAAGAACGATTGCTGATTTAGAGGAAAGCGAAACGATTCAAATCGCTCATCTTGCTGAAGCTTTGAATTATCGTGTGTTAGATAAGAGAGATTGAACACTTCTTAAACTTGTGTAGCTTTCATAATCTTATTTATTCGGTAAAATATAATATAGAAGAAAAAGAAAGGAAGTATTGAATATGTATCAAGTAAAAATACTACAAGCAAATCAAAATGATATTTTAGAAGAGCTAATCAATATGTGGTTAAGGGAACAAACTGAAGTAAATGTTGTTGATATTAAGTTTCATAGTCATTCACTCTCCACAGGAATGACAGAATATGTTGCTGTAATGGTATATGAAGTTCAAGCTTAATTGACAAACTCATTGATAAATATGAATCAACTACTTAATATGTGGTAGTTGTTTCATGTTGAAAATCGTCTAAATAATTGAATTAATTAAAATTTTGTGCAGGATTTATTTAAAAGTTATAGAATAAAACTAGATGTGGAAATCGAAGCTGATTATAGGAGGATGGAGAATAGGATGAATATCCACGAATATCAAGCGAAGGAATTACTGAGGAAACATGGTGTTGCTGTTCCAAAAGGAAAAGTTGCCTTTACTGTTGATGAAGCTGTAAAAACAGCGAAAGAATTAGGAACAGAAGTGGTTGTGGTAAAAGCACAAATTCATGCCGGAGGTAGAGGAAAAGCAGGTGGTGTAAAAATTGCAAAAAATTTAGATGAAGTGCGCAAATATGCAAAAGAGATTCTTGGGAAAGTCCTAGTCACACACCAAACTGGCCCACAGGGCAAAGAGGTTAAGCGCTTACTTATAGAAGAGGGTAGTAAAATTAAAAAAGAATATTATGTTGGTGTCGTTGTTGACCGTGCAACGAGTCGTGTTGTGATGATGGCCTCTGAAGAAGGGGGAATGGAAATCGAAGAAGTTGCGGCAAAAACCCCTGAAAAAATTATAAAAGAAGTGATTGACCCTGCCGTTGGATTACAGCCATTCCAAGCACGCAAATTAGCTTTTGCGATCAACATACCTGGTTCATTAGTTAATAAAGCGGTTAAGTTTATGATGGGATTATACCAAGTATTTGTTGAAAAGGATGCCTCTGTCGCAGAGATCAATCCATTAGTCGTTACTGAAGAAGGTGAAGTCGTTGCATTAGATGCTAAAATTAATTTTGATTCGAATGCCTTGTATCGTCACCCGGAAATAAAAGAACTTCGTGATTTAGATGAAGAAGATCCTAAAGAGATCGAAGCTTCTAAGTTTGATTTAAACTATATAGCGTTAGACGGTAACATTGGTTGTATGGTTAATGGTGCTGGATTAGCGATGTCAACGATGGATATTATCAAATATTATGGTGGAGAACCTGCGAATTTCCTTGATGTAGGTGGTGGTGCTACTACTGAGAATGTAAAAGAAGCATTTAAAATCATACTCTCTGATTCCAAAGTCAAAGGAATCTTTGTCAATATTTTTGGTGGCATCATGAAATGTGATATCATAGCGAATGGAATTGTAACTGCCGCTAAAGAAGTAAAGCTTGACCGCCCATTAGTCGTACGCCTTGAGGGAACAAATGTTGAGTTAGGAAAACAAATTTTGAATGATTCCGGCTTAAACATTGTTGCAGCAGATTCAATGGCAGACGGTGCAAAGAAAATTGTAGAATTAGTTAAATAGGAAGGCGGGGAAAAGATGAGTATACTAATCAATAAAGATACAAAAGTAATTACTCAAGGTATAACAGGTGCAACTGGTATGTTTCATACCAAACAAGCCTTAGAATATGGAACTAAAATGGTTGGTGGTGTTACACCTGGTAAAGGTGGTACAGAAGTCCTAGGACTACCAGTATTTGATACCGTGAAAGAAGCTGTTGAAAAAACAAGAGCAACCGCTACAGTTATCTATGTTCCACCTGCATTTGCAGCAGATGCAATTATGGAGGCTGTTGATGCTGAATTAGAGCTAGTTGTATGTATTACAGAAGGTATACCTGTGCTAGATATGGTAAAAGTAAAACGTTACATGGAGGGTAAAAAAACACGTTTAGTCGGTCCTAACTGTCCTGGTGTGATAACACCTGGGGAGTGTAAAATTGGGATTATGCCTGGATATATTCATGTTCCTGGCCATGTTGGAATTGTTTCGAGAAGTGGAACATTAACTTATGAAGCTGTTCATCAATTATCACAAAAGGGAATTGGCCAATCTTCTGCTGTAGGTATTGGTGGGGATCCAGTCAATGGAACGAATTTTATCGATGTTTTAAAAATGTTTAATGATGATCCATATACGTATGCTGTGATTATGATTGGAGAAATTGGTGGAACAGCGGAAGAAGAAGCAGCGGAATGGATTAAAGTGAATATGAAAAAACCAGTTGTTGGTTTTATCGGTGGCCAAACTGCTCCTCCTGGAAAACGAATGGGGCACGCAGGAGCCATTATTTCTGGAGGAAAAGGTACAGCGAAAGAAAAAGTTGCTAAATTAGAAGAAGCAGGAGTTCGAGTCGCATCAACCCCTTCTGATATTGGTTCAACTTTAATCCAAGTTCTTGAAGAAAAAGGACTACTACAACAATGTATTACTAAAAAATAATAGTCTAATATTCCTAGGGGCGTTTAAACGCCTCTTTATTATATCGTATTATATTTGGATAGAAAGGGTTATTTTAATGGGGATAGTGGGTTTGGTAAATGATAGAGAATTATTGATCTACCTTCATAGTCTGAATGGAGTAGGCTCTAGAACAATAAACAAAATTTTGGCTAATCTTACCACATTAAATGAAATTTTAGATTTTCAACCATTAGAATTATCGATGAAAACAGGAATAGACTTTAAGGTAGCTGAAAAGATTGTGAATCAGTTAAATGAAAAAGATCTTCTAGATTTTTTAGATCGATTAAACGAATGGGGAAAACTAGGTATTGATGTTATTACTTTTCATGACCAAGCGTACCCAGAAATGTTAAAGGAAATTGCTCAACCGTCATGGGTCTTATTTACTAGAGGGGATCTAGGACTTTTCCAAACTCCATCTATCTCGATCGTTGGAACTAGAAATCCTACTCCATATGGTCGAATGGTTGCCGAGCAATTAGCAAAAGATTTGAGTGAATATGGTTGGGTGATTACCAGTGGAATGGCAAGAGGAATTGATCGTTTTGCCCATGAAGGGGCACTTAAGTCTGACGGTAAAACAATCGCAGTTTTGGGAAATGGTATAGATGTGATTTATCCAAAAGAAAATAAAAAAATTTACGAAGCGATCATAGAAAAAGGGTTAATTGTATCAGAATATCCTCCTGGTACACAACCACATCCAGGTTTTTTTCCACAAAGAAATCGAATCATTAGTGGTTTGACCTATGGAACCATTGTAGTGGAAGCTTCTTTAAGAAGTGGATCTTTAATTACTGCTCAATATGCATTAGAACAATCTAGAGAAGTGTTTGCTGTTCCAGGCCCAATTACTTCTAAGCAAAGTTTTGGAACAAATGCATTAATTAAACAAGGAGCAAAATGTATTCAAGAAGTGAATGATATTCTTGAAGAGTTCCCTTATTTAAAATTTAGTTCTAGAAAAGACTCAAAACTTGAAGTACAACTAAGTGAATCAGAAGAAAAAATATATTCAATGATTCACTCCCAAATACATATCAATGAAATCATCGATTTATTATCTTTAACTTTATCAGAAGTTTATGAGATTCTACTCTCTTTACAATTAAAAGATAAAATTAAACAACTTCCCGGCGGTTTTTATATGAGAAAAAACTAAACTTTTGATACTGAAAAATTTGACAAAAAGAAGTTTACTATTTAATAATAGGAAATGTTACACGCAAATGTGGTGAGTAAGAGGGGAGGAAAAAAATATGGCAGATTCTCTAGTCATTGTAGAATCACCTGCTAAAGCAAAAACCATCGGAAAATATTTAGGGAAGAAATATATTGTAAAGGCATCCATGGGTCATGTCATTGATTTACCAAAAAGTCAATTAGGTGTTGAAATAGAAAACCAATTCTCCCCCAAATATATAACCATAAGAGGAAAAGGTGAAGTCTTAAAGAACCTAAGAGATGCTATAAAAAAAGTGAAAAATGTATACTTAGCTGCTGACCCTGACCGAGAAGGGGAAGCAATCGCTTGGCATTTGGCAAGAGCGTTAAATATAGACGAAAATAAAAAATGCCGTGTTGTATTTAATGAAATTACAAAAGATGCAATTAAAGAAGCTTTTAAACATCCGCGAAAAGTAAATAAGGATCTCGTAGATGCACAACAGGCGAGAAGAATATTAGATCGATTAGTGGGATACAAAATAAGTCCACTCTTATGGAAAAAAGTAAAAAAGGGATTAAGTGCAGGGCGTGTTCAATCTGTTGCAGTAAAATTGATCTATGATCGTGAAAAAGAAATTAAAGAATTTGTGGCTGAGGAATATTGGTCTGTTACTTTGTTATTAGAAACTCATGGGGAAAACTTTGAAGCAAAATTCTTTGGATATGATGGCAAAAAAACAGAGTTACATTCAAATGAAGAAGTGAAACAGTTACTAGAAAGCATTGAAGGTTATCCCGTCATTATTTCGGAAGTGAAAAAAAGTGAAAGAACCCGAAACCCGGCACTTCCATTTATTACTAGTTCATTACAGCAAGAGGCAGCACGAAAATTAAATTTCCGTGCCTCTAAAACAATGTCTATTGCACAACAATTATATGAAGGGATCGAATTAGGAAAGGAAGGAACAGTAGGTCTAATTACCTATATGCGAACGGACTCAACAAGGGTATCCCAAGTTGCACAAGAAGAAGCAAAGGAATATATCAAAAAAACATATGGAGAAAAATATTTACCTAAAAATCCGCGAACAGCAAAAAAGGGGAAAAACGCTCAAGATGCTCATGAAGCCATTCGGCCAACATCTGTCTTCAAAACACCAGATTCATTAAAAGCATTTTTATCAAGAGATCAATTAAGGTTGTACCGCCTGATTTGGGAGCGTTTTGTTTCAAGTCAAATGGCACCAGCGATCTTAGACACAATGATGGTTGATATTAATATTGGAGAAAGAAATGCTTTATTTAGAGCAACAGGTTCTAAAATTAAATTTCCCGGGTTTATTAAACTTTACGTAGAAGGAAATGATGATGGAAATAAAGATGAAGAACGTTTTTTACCTCCGTTGGAAGAAAAACAAGAACTTACGCTAAAAAATATAGACCCAGAACAACATTTCACCCAACCACCTCCTAGATACACAGAAGCTCGGTTGGTTAAGACTATGGAAGAACTAGGGATTGGTAGACCTAGCACGTATGCACCAACATTAGAAACCATTCAAAAAAGAGGCTATGTTAAACTAGAAGATAAAAAATTTGTCCCCACTGAACTAGGTGAGCTCGTTATTATTCTAATGAAAAAGTTCTTCCCGGAAATTCTTGATGTAGAATTTACCGCACATATGGAAGATCAGCTGGATAAAATTGAAGATGGAAACTTAAAATGGGTAGATGTACTGGAAAACTTTTATAGGGATTTTGAAAAAAGATTAAAACATGCTGAAGAAGAGATGAAAGAAGTAGAAATCAAAGATGAGATCTCTGATCAAATATGTGAAAAATGTGGTCGCCCTATGGTTTATAAAATGGGGAGATTTGGGAAATTCTTAGCATGTTCAGGATTTCCAGAATGTAGAAATACTAAACCGATTGTAAAACTCATTGATGTTAATTGCCCAAAATGTGGTGGAGAAATTGTCGAAAGAAAAGGGAAAAAGAAAGTGTTCTATGGGTGTAACCATTACCCAAATTGTGATTTTATCTCTTTTGATAAACCGATTACCAGACCTTGCCCCAAATGTGGCGGTTTAATGGTGGAAAAAAGATCAAAAAAAGGTACACAAATTCAGTGTACTGAGTGTGATTATAAGGAAGAAGTACAATAATGGAGGCACAACATGACGAAACAGAATAATGTGAATGTGATCGGAGCAGGTTTAGCTGGAAGTGAAGCGGCATGGCAACTTGCTAAATATGGAATACCTGTTAAATTATATGAAATGCGTCCAACGAAAAGCTCACCTGCTCATCATACCACACAATTTGCAGAGTTAGTATGTAGTAACTCATTACGTTCAAACAGTTTGACAAATGCTGTTGGACTTCTAAAAGAAGAAATGAGAAAATTTCATTCGCTTATCATAGAAACAGCTGATAGACATGCGGTACCAGCGGGAGGAGCCTTAGCAGTTGATCGGAACTTATTCTCGCAGACAATTACTCAAACGATTAAAAATCATCCATTGATAGATGTTATCCATGAAGAAGTAACAGAGATTCCTGAAGGAATTACAATTGTGGCGACTGGCCCTTTAACCTCTGAGAACCTATCCAAAGAAATTTCTAAACTGTTAGGGGAAGAATATCTTTATTTTTATGATGCTGCGGCACCGATCATTGAAAAAGAGAGTATAGATTTTGACAAGGTCTTTATTGCTTCAAGATATGATAAAGGAGAAGCAGCCTATATCAATTGTCCAATGACTGAAGAGGAATTTAATCGATTTTATGACGCATTAGTTGAAGCAGAAACTGCAGAACGAAAAAGCTTTGAAAAGAAAATCTATTTTGAAGGGTGTATGCCTGTAGAAGTGATGGGAAAAAGAGGAAGGCAAACCCTTCTCTTTGGACCTATGAAACCAGTCGGATTGATAGATCCTAAAACAGGAAAGCAACCTTTCGCTGTTATTCAATTAAGACAGGATAATGCGGAGGGAACTTTATATAATATTGTTGGTTTTCAAACCCATCTAAAATGGGGGGAACAAAAAAGAATCATCCAAATGATTCCGGGACTTGAAAATGCAGAAATCGTTCGTTATGGGGTTATGCATCGAAATACTTTTATTAATTCTCCTAAAGTATTAAAACCAACGTATCAATTTAAAGAAAAGGACCAATTATTTTTTGCGGGTCAAATGACGGGGGTTGAAGGCTATGTGGAATCTGCTGCCTCTGGCATGATAGCAGGAATTAATGCAGCACTTCTATTTAAAGGAAAAGAGCCTGTTATATTTCCAAACGAAACAGCATTAGGTAGTATGGCACACTATATTACAACTGCTGATCACAAACACTTTCAACCAATGAATGCTAATTTTGGTCTATTACCCAGTTTAAACCAGAAAATAAAAAACAAAAACGAAAGAAATTTACAATTATCCCAAAGAGCACTAACGACAATTCAGAATTTTTCACAATACGTACACAATTTAGCTTGTGATTTTTAACATTACTATGTTAATATTATGTTGCCTTTACATAAGAGGGGACAAAAAATGAATCAGATCGATCAATATTTAATAGAATTTCAAGGGTATTTGCAAATTGAAAAAAATGTATCTACTCATACATTACAAAATTATTTAAAGGATATACAGGCCTTCACTTTATTTATGACATCAAAAGGAAAAAATACTTATCAAGAAGTGACTTATCTTGATGTAAGAAATTATTTAGCCTTACTAAATGAAAAACATTATGCTCGTAAATCAATAGCAAGAAAGCTTTCAAGTTTAAGAACTTTTTTTCGATTTTTAATGAGAGAGAATTATCTTAAAACAAATCCTTTTAAAATGGTATCAACACCAAAGATTGAAAAGAAGTTGCCTCATTTTATGTACCCTGAAGAAATACAGGAACTGATTGATGCTCCTAACCTTACAAAGCCTTTGGGTATTAGGGATAGAGCTATAATTGAAGTCCTGTATGCTAGTGGTATTCGGGTAAGTGAATTAGTTAGTCTAGACTTAAACTCAATCGATTTGGTGAATGGAACAGCATTAGTATTTGGAAAAGGGGCTAAGGAAAGATATGTTCCCTTAGGTAGATTTGCAATCCAATCCTTACATCATTATATAGAAGATGCTAGACCAAAATTGAAACCTATTGAAATAGAACGAGCCCTCTTTTTAAATAAAAATGGGGAACGCCTTACAGATCGAAGTGTCCGCCGAATGATTGATAAGTATGTTCGAGGCTTATCATTTTCCAAGAAGGTCAGTCCTCATACATTACGTCATACGTTTGCAACACACTTGTTAAATGCAGGAGCAGACTTGCGTTCAGTTCAGGAATTATTGGGTCATGTGAATATTTCAACAACACAGATTTATACCCACGTGACTAAGGAAAGATTGCAAAATATTTATAAAAATACTCATCCAAGAGCATAGTAATGAAATCATATTTAAATGTAAATTTTCTGAATATATATTCCTTAAAAAGGATATAAAGGAGGATGAAAGGATGTCAGAACCCTTTCACGCAACCACTATTTTTGCCATTCAACATAATGGCCATTCAGCCATGGCTGGTGATGGTCAAGTCACTTTTGGTAATAGTATGGTGATGAAGCATTCTGCCAAAAAAGTACGAAAACTATATCGCGGTGAAGTAATTGCTGGATTTGCAGGATCAGTTGCAGATGCTTTTACACTATTTGAAAAGTTTGAAGGTAAGCTTGAAGAATATCATGGTAATTTGCAAAGAGCAGCAGTAGAATTAGCCAAAGAATGGAGAATGGATAAGATACTACGTCGCCTTGAAGCAATGATCATCGTGATGAATAAAGACTATTTGCTTTTAGTCTCTGGAAATGGTGAGGTGATTGAGCCTGATGATGGTATTTTGGCCATTGGTTCAGGTGGAATGTATGCATTATCAGCAGGTCGGGCATTAAAAAGACATGCAACTCAATTATCTGCAAAAGAAATTGCCGAATCTGCTCTTAAGATTGCCGCAGAGATTTGTGTTTATACAAATGATCAGATTATTATAGAAGAACTATAAAGGGGGGAATCATGATGGTAATACATAAATCCTTAACCCCACGAGAAATTGTTTCTGAATTAGATAAATATATTGTAGGTCAAAAACAGGCAAAACGTGCCGTTGCGATTGCACTTAGAAATCGTTACCGAAGAAGTCTTTTGGATACAGCGATTCGGGACGAAATCGTTCCAAAAAATATTCTGATGATTGGACCAACTGGGGTAGGAAAAACAGAGATTGCAAGAAGATTAGCTAAGTTAGTTGGGGCTCCTTTTATTAAAATTGAGGCCACAAAATTTACTGAGGTAGGGTATGTTGGTCGAGATGTAGAATCGATGGTTAGGGATTTGATCGAAACTTCAATCAGAATGGTTAAGAATGAAAAGACAGAAAAGGTTAAGGATAAAGCAGAAGAATTGGCAAACGATCGCATTGTTGAAATTTTAGTACCGATGAAAAAGAAGAATAGAAACATGAAAAACCCACTTGAGATGTTATTTGGAGGTCAAACCCAAGAACCAACACATGAGGATGTAGTTGAAGAAGATCATATCAATGAGAGAAGAAGAAAAATTCGTTTTCAGCTCCTAAATGGTCAACTAGAAGATGAAGTGATTGAGATCGAAGTAGAGGACAATTCACCCTCAATGCTTGATATTTTTTCTGGTTCTGGTGTAGAACAAATGGGTTTAAATATGCAAGATGTATTAGGAAATTTAATCCCTAAAAAAACCAAAAGACGAAAATTGCCAATTAAAGAAGCTAGAAAGTTTATTGTTCAAGAAGAAGCACAGAAATTGATCGATATGGATGAAGTTATTCAAGAATCGATTGAGAGAGCAGAACAATCCGGTATTATATTTATTGATGAAATTGATAAAATTGCTGGAAAAGAAAGAGGACCTGATGTTTCAAGAGAAGGAGTTCAAAGAGATATCTTGCCCATTGTTGAAGGGTCAACAGTGATGACCAAATATGGTGCGATTAAAACTGACTATATCTTATTTATTGCAGCAGGTGCATTTCATATGTCAAAGCCCTCTGATCTAATTCCTGAATTACAAGGGAGGTTTCCAATTCGAGTTGAATTACAAGATTTGAGTATTGAAGATTTTGTTCAGATACTGAAAGAACCCAAAAATGCCCTAACTAAGCAATATGTTTCCTTACTTCAAACTGAGGGGATTGAAATTGAATTTTCAAATGAGGCGATTTATGAAATAGCCAAATTAGCAGCAGAGGTGAACCAAACCACAGATAATATAGGGGCTAGACGCTTACATACAATCTTAGAGAAGCTGCTAGAGGATCTATCCTTTGAGGCTCCAGACATTCATTTAGAAAAAGTCATCATTACCCCAGAATATGTGAGGGAAAAACTTTCAACGATTGTAGAGAATCGAGATTTATCTCAGTATATATTGTAGGAGGATTATACAATGGATCTTTTATCAAAAACTAGAAGAATTAATCGATTATTACAAAAAGCTGCTGGTCATGCTGTTAATTTTAATGAAATGGCTGAGATCCTAAGTGATGTGATTGAAGCAAATATTTTTGTGGTGAGCCGAAAAGGTAAATTACTAGGTTTGGCTATTGCACAAGAAATTGAAAATGAACGTATTTCTGAAATGCTTAAACAAAGGCAATTTCCAGAAGAATATAATGCTTTATTGATGAAACAGGATGAGACTGTCACTAACATTGGAATTGATAGCCCACTATCTTCTTTTCCAGCTGAAATGAAGGATATTTTTAAGGATAGTTATACTACCCTCGTACCAATCATCGGTGGCGGTGACCGAATTGGAACACTTATTCTTGGAAGACTAAGTGAGCAATTTGGAGACGAAGACTTAATCTTAGCTGAATATGGTGCCACTGTCGTTGGAATGGAAATTCTTAGAGAACGTTCTGAAGCGATGGAAGAAGAAGTAAGAAGTAAAGCAGTGGTACAGATGGCCATCGGCTCACTTTCATATAGTGAACTTGAAGCGATAGAGCATATTTTTGAAGAGCTAGATGGAAAAGAAGGTTTGTTAGTCGCAAGTAAAATTGCTGACCGTGTTGGAATCACTCGTTCAGTCATCGTAAACGCTCTAAGAAAGTTAGAAAGTGCAGGTGTGATCGAATCCCGTTCATTAGGTATGAAAGGAACGTATATTAAGGTATTAAATGAAAAATTAATCACCGAATTGGATAAACTTCGCACTTCTTAAATTAAAAAATTATAAATTTTAAAAAAACTGCCAAACGGGCAGTTTTTTTATTGTACTCATGATAGAAATAAATCTAAAATAGACTTAATAGGAGAGAAAAAGGGGAGGGAGAGAACCATGACGTTTGATCAAATTATGCAAAGAAACATCTCATCTAATGAATTACTTCAAATGGTCCAATATTATCGTGGCCAATTAACTCAGGATGCGCTTGATTATTTAAAGGATAGAGGAATTCAATCAGAAATAATAGAGAAATTTTTAATTGGTTTTGAAAAAGATATGATAGGATTTCAGCCCAATGACAAAGGTTTTAACGGATATTTTCACAATCGGATAATTTTTCCTTTGCAGACGATGGAACAGGATGTCGTCGATTTAATTGGGAGAAGTATCGATGGTAGAGAGCCAAAATTTAAATCTTTAATTGGTGTCGAGGATGTATTTTTTAATGAAATGGCTCTAAAACAGGTAGATGATGTGATTCTGTGTAATTCTATTTTTGATGTGTTGTCTTTAGAGCAAGCAAAATTACCTAGTATTTGTATGATAAACAGCCAATTAAATGATCAATTACTAACTAAAATGGAGAATAAGCGAGTTTTTATTTGTTTTGGTAATGATGAAATTGGTAGAAGAGAAACGATCAGAGTGGCAAAATGGTTAGAATCAGTTATAAAAGAGTTGTATATTATTCATCTGCCAAAAGGGTTCAAAGATGTAAATGATTTCTTTATTCGAATGAAAAATCCTTCGGATGAATTTATAAATATAATTAATAAAACATTGAAAGAAAGCTTGTTATCACCAATTGCTCCAGATAGTTCAAATCTAGTTCTATTTCAAGAAGAATATATCAAACGATACAATAAAAAACTAAGTGGAATTAAAACTGGATTTAAGGCCTTAGATGAATTATTAGTAGGGGGACTACAAGAAGGCTTGTATTTGGTTGGTGGTGCTGTTTCTGTAGGAAAAACAACCTTCTTAAAACAATTAACAGACCAAGTGGCAACAAATGTACCTGTGCTTTATATTTCTTGGGATATGACCTCATTTGAATTATGGGTTAGAAGCATGTCGAGGTTTACTGGTTGTTCTACCCAACAAATTTTTTCAGGCCAAGTTCCCGTGCAAGACATTCAATTAGCAAATCAAACCTATTCAACCCTTGCTAAAAACATTTGGACCTTAGATGCAAATATTCATACATCTTTAGAAGATATTGCGATCATTCTAAACAAAATTTTACTTCAGCTACATAAAAAGCCTGTTATAATCTTTGACCACCTTCAAAGGATCCATTTAAAACAAGGGCTTTCAATGCCTGCCCATGAACAGCAGCTGCAAGTAACCTATAATTTACACCATTGGTCTAGACAATGGGGAGTACCTATTTTACTTGCAGCAACAGGAAAAGAAGAAAATTTTCCCCCGGAATTAGTGGCTTCTATAGATAGTTACATCCATTTAGAAGGAAATAACAATGAAGAAAATTCACTAGTCACTTTTGAATTAAAAAAGAATCGTAATGGCTCAATTGGAAAAATACAGTTTAGCTTTAATAAAACAATAGGATTATTTTCAGAAATTTTAAAAGATGCAGATTAGAATAAAATGTCTTCTCAATCTAAAAACAAGGGTGTATACTTAACCTGACAAGATGATTTCTAATGATGATTTCTAATATTTGTTTTTCCGAGGTGGTAAAATCATGGATCAAGAACAGGAAAATTTAAATTTGCTTGTTTCAACCCAAATCGTTATTAAAGAAGCTTTAGAAAAATTGGGTTATCCAGAAAACATGTATGACTTATTAAAAGAACCATTACGTATGTTAACCGTGCGCATTCCTATTCGAATGGACAACGGGGAGGTTAAAGTGTTTACCGGCTATCGTGCACAACACAATGATGCAGTTGGACCAACAAAAGGTGGTGTTCGTTTTCATCCTGATGTAACTGAGGATGAAGTGAAAGCGCTTTCTATTTGGATGAGCCTTAAAGCTGGTATCGTTGATTTGCCATATGGGGGAGGTAAAGGTGGAATTATATGTGATCCCCGTGAAATGTCTTTTAGAGAGTTAGAGCGTTTAAGCCGAGGATATGTTCGTGCAATAAGTCAAGTTGTAGGTCCAACTAAAGATATTCCTGCACCAGATGTATTTACAAATTCACAAATTATGGCATGGATGATGGATGAATATAGTCGAATTCGAGAGTTCGATTCTCCAGGATTTATTACAGGTAAGCCGTTAGTATTAGGTGGTTCCCATGGGCGTGAATCTGCTACTGCAAAAGGTGTTGCTCTAATGATTCGTGAGGCTGCTCGGAAAAAAGGAATCCAGCTTGAAGACGCAAAAGTGGTGATTCAAGGTTTTGGGAATGCCGGTAGTTACTTAGCAAAATTTATGTATGATGCTGGTGCTAAAGTCATTGGAATTTCAGATGCTTATGGTGCTTTACATAATGAAGATGGATTAGATATTGATTATCTTCTTGATCGAAGAGATTCTTTTGGTACAGTAACAAAGCTTTTTAAAAACACAATCACAAATAAAGAATTGTTAGAATTAGAATGTGATATTTTAGTCCCTGCTGCGATTGAGAATCAGATTACAGCAGCAAACGCTAATAAAATCAAAGCGAAAATAGTTGTTGAAGCTGCAAATGGACCAACAACGATTGAAGCAACAAAAATTTTAACTGAAAAAGATATCCTATTAGTACCAGATGTTCTTGCAAGTGCTGGTGGAGTAACCGTATCTTACTTTGAATGGGTACAGAACAACCAAGGATATTATTGGACAGAAGAAGAAGTATGGCAAAAGCTTGAAGAAGTGATGGTTAGATCCTTTAACAATGTTTATAATACATCCGTTTCTAGAAAAGTAGATATGAGATTAGCCGCATATATGGTTGGCGTTCGTAAAATGGCTGAAGCTTCTAGATTTCGTGGTTGGGTATAATAGATGATTTTATAGGTTAGATAAAAGCTCTCTAAAAAAATTCTTAGAGAGCTTTATACATCAAAATATTGTTGTAAATTGATAGATGGATCCTTTTTAAAAAGGTTAATTGTTATCATTAATTTAATTCTAGCCTTTTGACCGTTTAACCCATTAGAAAAGATTAAACCTAAATCTTTTAATTGTTTTCCTCCGCCTTCGTACCCATAAACAGCATCTACAAAACCATTAAAACATCTTGAAACCAATACGATTGGGATTCCTTTCTCGATCCCCTTTTTAATTCCCCCTAGCATTTCTGGAGGTAAATTTCCCTGTCCAAGTCCTTCAATAACCATTCCTTCATACCCATGTTCAATCAATGTGTTAATGAGTAAATCGTCCATTCCTGCTGCAGCTTTAACCAATCCAATCTTTGTATTTGGAGGAGAGAGTTCATAATTATCTCTTAGTAAAGGGGCATGTGAAAAACGAATTCCCTTTTTTGTCACTGTTCCAATCGGTCCATTTTCTGGGGACTGAAATGTTGCAACGTTGCTGGTGTGTGTTTTGGTTACATAACGAGCTGCGTGAATTTCATCATTAAATACAACAAGAACACCTTTTCCAGTCGAAGAGGGATCTGCTACAACACGAACCGCACCTACTAAATTAACTGGCCCATCTGCCCCTAATTCATTGCTACTTCTCATTGCACCAGTTAAAACGACTGGCTTATCACTTGTTAGCAAAAGGTCAAGAAAATAAGCCGTCTCCTCAAGTGTATCAGTCCCATGAGTGATGACAACTCCCAGTACCTCGTCATCCTCTAGATATTTTTTAGTGTGAAGAGCCAATTGATACATTTTCTCTGGTGTCATGTGTGGACTAGGAATATTCATAAAATGCTCCATTTCTACATTCACATATTCTTCTAAAAACGGAAGAAAAAAATCGAGTGTATCTTGATCAAGTGGTTTTACTGTTTTTGTTTTAAGGTCCTCACTCATTGCTATTGTACCGCCAGTTGTGATAATGACCACTTTTGACATTATTTACCCTCCGTTACTATTGAAGTTACATTTAATTACATGATACGATAACATCAGAATGAATCAAAGGAGTTTTTTATGATTACACTGATTAGCGGTGCATTTGCACCAGGGATTGCTTTACTTAGTTTCATATATTTAAAGGATAAATATGAATTAGAACCTTTACATTTGATCATCAAAATGTTTATAATAGGTACAATTTTAGTTTTTCCAGCTTATGTTTTTGAGAGAATGATTCAAGAAGGACTAGCCCACTGGAATTTGCCCATTTTGAGTACAGCGGTGGTTGAGGAATTTTTAAAATGGTTTATTCTTTATTTTTTAATTTTTAAACATGTTGAATTTAATGAACCTTATGATGGGGTGGTCTATTCTGTTGCTGTCTCAATTGGATTTGCAACGCTTGAGAACTTAGGGTATTTGTTTTTTCATTCTAGTCAACCAGCTATGATTTTATTAAGAGGTCTATTACCTGTTTCAGGCCATGCTCTTTTTGCCATTATGATGGGATATTTTTTGGGAAAAGCTAAATTTTCATGCATCCATTATAAAAAGATATTTCTGTTCTTATCATGGATCATTCCAATGATTGCTCATGCAACCTACAATTTTATTTTAGAACAAAAGATGATGGATTGGGTATATCTGATGCTACCATTTTTAACTTTTTTGTGGTGGTATGGGTTAAAGAAAATAAAAATAGCAACAAAATTATCACCTTTTCACGAAAGTGAACCCCCTGAAGTAAATTACTGAAAAAAGTGGTTAAAATGGAACTAGGGGGTGAATGATTTGACACGAGTTAAGGTAATCATTCGTTGTAACCAATGTGGTGAAAAGTTTTTTTTAAGAGGAAGAATGGATCAGCATTTAAGACTCTTTCCAAAAAAGGAAAGGGTCTTTCTTTATTCTTCAGGTTGTTACCTTATTGCATAGTATGGAGCATTTAAACTCAAACTAGAAATAGGAGGCGGATCTCATGATGAAAAAAGTTGTTCGTTATTGCCTATTGTTCAGTTTATTATTTTTCATCCTCACTTTTATTTTTAATCCAATAGCCCCTGATGAGAATGATATAAAAGCACAGCGAACCACATTATCTGCTAATGATATGAAATTGATGGCGAATGCTGTTTATGGCGAATCAAGAGGAGAACCATATGTTGGTCAAGTTGCTGTTGCGGCAGTTATCTTAAACCGCGTTAAAAGCTCCTCTTTTCCAGACACTGTTTCCGGTGTTATTTTTGAACCGGGAGCTTTTACTGCTGTTGCAGATGGACAAATCTATTTAACTCCTAATAAACAAGCGGAGAAGGCTGTAAAGGATGCTTTAAGTGGTTGGGATCCAACAGATGGATGTGAATATTACTTTAACCCACAAACAGCCACTTCAAAATGGATTTGGTCAAGGCCACAAGTAAAAAAAATTGGCAAACATATTTTTTGTCGATGAAGGAGTGAAAATGAAATGTATAAGGGTATAACAGGTATTTTAATCCCTGTATTAGTCATTGCTGTAATTGGAGCAGGTTTTTGGGGTTATCAAGAAAATCAAGAGAAAAACTCAATTTTGATTAAAGCAGAAAATCAGTATCAACGGGCATTTCATGATCTAAATTTTCATATTGATGCCTTACATGATGAATTAGGTAAAACATTAGCCGTTAATTCCCGTAGACAGTTATCCCCTTCATTAGCGAATGTTTGGAGGTTAGCCTATTCTGCTCAATCTGATGTAGGTCAGTTGCCATTAACATTGATGCCATTTAGTAAAACAGAAGAATTCTTAGCAAAAATCGGGGATTTCTCCTATCGTATTGCAATAAGAGATTTGGGAAAAGAACCTTTAACTGATCAGGAATATAAGACATTAAAAACCTTGTACGAGAGATCTAAAGAAATACGAAACGAACTAAATCATGTGCAAACAGAAGTCATCGATAAACAATTACGATGGATGGATGTTGAAATTGCTTTGGCAGAAGAAGACAAAAAGATGGACAACACGATCATTGATGGATTTAAAACAATCGACAAAAAAGTACAGGAATTCCCCGAATTAGATTGGGGTCCAGAAATGATGAGTTTAGAAAAGAAAAATAAAGAGAAAGGAAAAAACTTAAAAGGACGTTTGATTACTGCTGAAGAAGCAAAGAAAAAGGCTGCCGAATTTATGAAAGTACCTGTTTCAGATCAAATAAAAGTGGATAAAACGGGAAAAGGATCTAATTTTGAAGCCTTTAGCGTACAAATAAAAGGAAAGAATATAGTTAATTTGGACGTTACTAAAGTGGGTGGCCACGTAGTCTGGATGATCATAAATCGGGAGATCGATGGCAAAAAAATCTCATTAGAACAAGCGACAGAAAAAGCAAATGCTTTTTTACAAAAACGTGGTTATACCTCAATGGTACCAACTACGATTGATCAGTACGATAATAGCTTAATTTTTACATATGCTTACAAACAAAATGGTGTGGTTGTTTATCCTGATATGCTAAGTGTCAAGGTCGCTTTAGATAATGGGGAGATTATCGGTTTTGAATCCACAGGTTATACTTTTAATCATAAAAAGAGAGTAATTCCATCACCAACTATTACAAAAGAAACAGTCCAAACAAAAGTAAACCCCCATTTGAAAATTTTCTCTATCCGTCCTGCATTGATTGAAAACAGTGATGGAAAAGAAGTACTCACCTATGAAGTAACAGGGGATTTTGACAAAGTTACCTACAGAATTTATATCAATGCGCAAAATGGTGAAGAAGAAGTAGTTGAAAAAGTAGAGGAAGATATAGTAAGTTAAAAGAAAGACGATTATGAACAGGAGGATTAAAATGCCTCCTGTTTTTACAACATATAAGGGGAGAGGTCTTTGTTACCTAGTATTAATCAAGTCGTAAAAATAAATATTGGTCATGAACATCAATTTTCTTTAAAATCAAGAATTGCTGAAGTTTCTGAAAATGAAATAAGTATTGAGGTGCCAATCAATGAAGAAACTGGTAAACTCGAATTGATACCGGTTGGCCAAAAAGTAAAAGTATGGTATATGTCTAATGTCCATGGGCAATTCTCTTTTGATACTATTGTTGTGGGGAGAAAACAAGAACAGATCCCTCTATTGATATTAACTAAGCCAGTGGTATCTAAGATTCATCGAGTGCAAAGGAGAAACTTTCTAAGAGTTCCAGTTCATGTGGAAACAGCATTTAAGCCATTAGATAAACAGGATTGGACAGTAGTTCAAACGTTGGATCTCAGTGGTGGGGGCATGCAAGTTGTATTACCTTTCCCGAAAAAAGTAATGACTGGAGAAATGATCGAAGGTTGGATTGTGTTGCCGTTTAAAAATGGAACGATTGAGCATATCTCTTATATAGGAGAAATTATAAGATCAGAAATTCCCAATCAAAAAACAAACGTAACTTGGGTTTCTATTTCATTTACAACAATCAATGAAACAATGAGGTCAAAAATCATCCGGTTTTGTTATGAAAGACAAGTAGAACTAAGGGAAAAAGGTTTATAAAAGAAGAGTATATCTTGTCTATCCTTTGTTAAGGATAGTTAACGGAGGGATGATGATGATAAAAACCCGTTACCGTCCTTATGAGGAAAAGTTTATCTTATTTTCTGATTATGTAGAAAAGACGATCAAAAAAATATTTATCTTAGTGCTTATTCTCCTCATTGGTATTCAATTTCTTTTGTCCTTTGAATCGTTTCGCAAAGAATTTATTCCAGTGGAAAAAATGGAAGGATCAGCTTCTAAATTCCATCATACAATTGATTATATTGGAAGAATATGATAAGATTTTTATGAACATATTGTTCAACAGGCACCGGCCTGTTTTTTTTATGATATAGAAAGTTGTGACCCTACATATTTTGGAGGATTAGAATGAAAAAAATAAGTATTGCCATTGATGGACCTGCAGGAGCGGGAAAAAGTACCGTTGCAAAAAAGGTTGCTAATGAATTGGGATTTTTATATATTGATACTGGAGCGATGTATAGGGCACTGACCTTAAAAGCGATAAATGAAAATATAGATCTTCATGATGAAGATCAATTAAACCAATGTCTTCTTCGTAACCCTATTCAATTTGAAATTGATCAACACATACAAAGGGTAAAAATTGGGACAACAGATGTAACAGAGGCAATTAGAACACCAGAGATTACTAAACAGGTCTCATTGGTTGCTTCTCATGCTAAAGTGAGGGAAACAATGGTTGAACTTCAACGTAGATTAGCAAAAGAAGGTTCTGTTGTCATGGATGGAAGAGATATTGGAACCAATGTATTACCAAATGCAGAGTTAAAAATATTTTTGACAGCCTCAATTGAAGAACGAGCCCATAGAAGGTACTTAGAAATGACAAAAAACGGTTACGAAATAAAGTTGGAGCAGATCGTCGAGGAAATTGAATTGCGGGATAAAAAAGACCAAGAAAGGACCGTTGCACCTTTAAAGCAAGCAAAAGACGCTATTTTGATTGATACTTCTCAACTTTCCATTGAACAGGTGGTAAATGTAATTTTAAGTCTAGCTAGAGAAAGAATGAGAGGAGAGAACTAAAATGTCACTCTATACTTTTGCTAGAGTATTAATCAAAGGATACTTGAAAACTTTTTACAAACTAAAAGTGTATGGAGTTAAAAATATTCCAAAAGAGGGTCCTCTTATCTTGATTTCAAACCACATTAGTAATTTTGATCCAGTAGTGATCGCTTGTTCAGTAAATAGGAAAGTTCATTTTATGGCAAAAAAGGAATTGTTCGACATCCCTATTTTGGGTTCCTTTTTAAAAAAAGTGGGTCAATTTCCTATCAATAGAGGAGGAAGTGATCGTAAGGCGATTAAAACAGCATTAGACCTCCTTAAGGAGCAAGAAGTTCTAGGCATTTTCCCTGAAGGGACGCGTAGCAAAGATAAAGAATTAAAGCCTGGGTTACCTGGTGCTGCCTTATTTGCTTTAAAGTCAGATGTAAAAGTGATTCCGATTGGGATC
Organism: Tepidibacillus sp. HK-1; assembly: GCF_001748485.2. Taxonomy (NCBI): domain Bacteria; kingdom Bacillati; phylum Bacillota; class Bacilli; order Caryophanales; family Bacillaceae; genus Tepidibacillus; species Tepidibacillus sp. HK-1. The sequence goes on from NZ_BDGM02000014.1 coordinate 36,484, forward strand.
GATTCAAGTTATAAGTGGTTTCAGCCGATTATCGTGAATATAGGTAATCCTATTCAGTTAGATTCTTTTAAAAAAGAGAAGGTTTCATCTGAGGATTTAACAGAAACGATGACTTTTATGATGGCTCAAATTAAGAAACAACTAGAGGAAATAAAATAAATGAATTTTTTTTATTACAGTATGATTTATTTAAGTTTAATGATCTTCATATTAAACCTTAGTCGAATCATTGCAAAACGTTGTATATTAAAAGGTTATCAACTTGAAGAGATTAAAAAGATTGTATGGAATGTTTTAAATAGCTTCATAATAAATTTAACAATGATCATGATACTTTTTATCCTTTATGAAATGAATGTCCTTTCAATAGACCGATTGCTTTGGCTTGGAGCAATTATTTTATTTATTATTTTCTTAACGATTTTCTATCTCTTTACCAAGTTGAAATAGTTTTTATGCCCAATCGTATTCCACCTGATAAAGGTCGGCTTTATCGTTAGGGTATGATTATAAGTTTTTTGAAGTGTTTTGTTACTTTAAGGAGGGAATTGTAATTATGGTTGAGGAAATGAATTCAGAAATGACAAACGTAATGTCTTTAAAAGAAGGAGATATTGTAAAAGGAACCATAGCAAAAATTGAAGAAAAGGAAGCATTAGTCAATATAGGCTACAAATATGATGGCATTCTTCCTATAGGCGAAATTGTAAATGTACATATTGAAAAAATAACCGATGTTTTGAAAGTTGGCGATCAAGTAGAATGCAAAGTCCTTCGTGTCAACGATGGAAAGGAACAGGTACTCCTTTCCAAAAAGGTGATCGACCGTGAAAAAGCTTGGGATACATTACAACATAAGCTAAGCACAGGTGAAGTTTTTGAAGTTAAGGTAGCAGATGTTGTTAAAGGTGGTTTGGTTGTTGATGTTGGAGTACGCGGGTTTGTACCAGCTTCAATGGTAGAAAGACATTTTGTTGAAGATTTTGCTGATTATAAAGGAAAAACTTTACGTGTTAAGGTTGTTGAAATTGACCAAGATAAAAATAAAGTGATTTTATCTCAACGAGCTGTTTTAGATGAGGAATTCAATAAGAAACAAAAAGAACTAGTTGCACAAATTAAAGTAGGGGACATTTTATTAGGTACTGTTCAAAGACTTACTGACTTTGGCGCGTTTATCGATTTAGGTGGGGTTGATGGTTTAGTTCATGTATCTGAAATTTCATGGAATCGAATTGGCAAACCTGTTGATGTATTAAAAGAAGGAGATAAAGTCAATGTTAAAGTACTACGAGTTGATCCAGAGACAAAACGGATTAGTCTAAGCATCAAAGAAACTATGCAAAATCCTATTCATCTAGCAATCGAGAATTTAAAAATTGGTGAAATCTATACGGGGATTGTAAAAAGGCTAGTTAGCTTTGGTGCTTTTGTAGAAATTCAACCTAATGTAGAAGGCTTGGTTCATATCTCTCAAATTTCGCATCAGCATATTGGCCAACCAAGTGAAGTTCTTAAAATCGGTCAAGAAGTAAAAGTGAAAGTATTGGATGTTGATCCTTCCTCTGAACGCATTAGTTTAAGTATTCGTGAAGCAGAAGAACAAGAGGTAGAAAAAGAAGTAAAGGAAAATCACCTCATTCAGGAACAACATAATACTGGTTTCACTTTAGCAGATATTCTAGGTGACAAATTAAAAAAATTAAAATAAAGTGAGGAAACGACATGAGTCGAGCTTCTAGAAAGCTTGAACATTTAAAATATGCTATTGAGACTGGTCAAACGGGTGTTCAAGGCTTTGAAAATGTTCATTTTGTCCATCAAGCTTTACCAGAAGTTGCTCTATCCCAAACCTCGATTGCTACTTCTATCGGCGGACTTCAATTGAGTTCGCCGATTATTATTAACGCGATGACGGGTGGAGCTTATGAAACGGTTAAAATAAATCAACAATTAGCCGCACTAGCGAATGAGCTGAATTTGGTAATGGCGGTTGGTTCGCAGATGTCTGCTATTAAAAACAAAGAGTATCGTTCTACCTATCAGATTGTACGTGGTAACAATCCAAAAGGGATCATTTTTGCCAATCTTGGTGCAGATGCAACGCCGGAACAAGCTAACGAAGCGATTGAAATGATCGAAGCAGATGGAATCCAAATACATATAAATGTAATACAAGAACTTACCATGCCTGAAGGTGATCGAAACTTTACAGGAATATTGGATCGATTACAGGCAATTAAAGAGTCTGTAAAAATCCCTTTCATTGTTAAAGAGGTAGGATTTGGAATGTCCAAAGAGGTAGTTTTTCAACTAGTGAAACGAGGGATAAAGATTATTGATGTGGGTGGAAGGGGAGGAACAAACTTTGCCTTGATTGAAAATAAGAGGCGGTTAGACCCATATCCCTTCTTCAATGATTGGGGAATACACACAGCTACAAGTATTCTTGAAGCTACAACGGTAAACAAGACAGAAATCATAGCTACAGGAGGTATCCAGAATAGTTTACATATTGCAAAGGCAATAGGTTTAGGTGCTAATGCTGTAGGAATGTCTGGAATGATTTTAAGAAAGTTAGTAAATGAAGGATTTAAACAAACATTAGGATATGTAAATCAACTTCACCACGAAATAAAATTGATCATGACAAGCTTAGGCGCAGTAGAATTGTTAGATTTGCAAAAAAAACCAATGGTTATTTTAGGGGAAACAAAAAATTGGTGTGAACTAAGAGGTATTCCAATAAATGAACTTGCAAGAAGAGAGTTTCTTTAACCCATTATGTTAGTAATGGGTTTTTTTATGCCAAAAAAAGAAATACTACATAATAGTGACAAAAGGAGGTAAAGAGGATGAATGATGGTGTATTAACAAATCTTATTCTATTAATTATGATCATCTTAGTTTCAACAGGATGGTTCCTATCCATTGTATCAGAGATAGGAAAAAGAAAAGTTATCTTCATCTTCTTGGCGATTTATATTCTCTCAATGATTGAACTTCCTTTTAATTATCAGTGGAAAGTGAATATGGGAGGTTTTATCGTACCAATGGTTTTTTATTTTTATTTTTGGATAAAAGGGGATAAAGCAGATAAAACTTATTTATTTGCTGCTACCACATTATTAGGTGCAATCTATTTCTTGTTCAAAGAATTAATTCGCCTAGATCCGATTCTCATTCTTTGGAATGAGAAAATAGAAATCACATTTTTTTTAGTTATGATTGTACTCTTTGTATCTAATAAATTAATAGTACGTCTTGCATTACTAATAGGTGGGGTACTTTCAGGAGAAATATTTTATTCCTTTCACCATAGAACTCATTTTCCTCAGATTATACTTGGGAATGCTTTACAACGGGATATTTTATGGCTCTCTTTGATACAGCTCTATTTCTTTCAACATTTAATGATCTTGGTCAAAAATTGGGTCAAGGATAAACAACTGATTAAATACTTACGAATCAGGTGATTTAAATATGCTAAATAATAATATGATTGCTGTCATATTAGGTGTGATTATAGGTTTTCTAAATCGATTGTTAATGCTTAAGACCGATTATCGTCAATATCCAACACATACCCATGGCAGAATCATTCACCTTTCACTAGGTTTTATAGCAGCAGGCTTAGGAGCAGTAGCGGTACCTTCATTATTAAAAGAAAATTATACGGCAATAACCTTTTTAGGATTGGCAGCCCAACAATTCCGTGATGTTCGGAATATGGAAAGACAAACGTTAACAACATTAGATAGTTTGGAATTGGTTCCACGTGGAGTCACATATATTGAAGGCATTGCAATGGTGTTTGAAGGAAGAAATTACTTAGTTATATTTACCTCCTTTTTTGTTTCCTTAATTTCAGTATTAATGGATTGGAAATGGGGCATTCTCGCGGGAATCATAACTTTATTTGTTAGCAAAAAATACATGTCAGGTAGTAGCATAAAAGAACTTGCTGAGGTTGTAGAAGGAAAAGTAATTGTCAATGGGCCTCATCTATATGTAGATGATATTTATATTATGAATATTGGCTTAAAAGACAATCAAGACCGAATTCTTGAACATGGGGTTGGCATTATCTTAAAGCCTAAAGATCAAAACAGTATCGTTACGATTGCAAATTTAGGGCAAAGACAAGCGATACTCCATAATTTAGCCACAATAATGGGTGTATATCGTGATTCAGGCGAACCAGCCTTGGTTCCATTGGCTAAACGTGATTTAAATGATGGAAGATTGGGCGTATTTTTCTTACCTCAGATCAAGGATATTCAAAAGGCAATTGAGGTGGTTAAACAGACACCCGTATTAGAAAATGCTGTAAGATTACCTTCTGAATCAGAAGTAAACGAATAGGAGGAGAAAATGGGAACAACAATTGAACAATATATCCTAGCTGTTGTCACTCTACATAAAGATAAAGTGTTAAGTGGTGGTGTTCCTATCTTTATTGCTAATAATGAAAAGGAATTACAGAGAACCGCCTTTTTGCTAGAGAAAATCCTTGATGGAATAGCTCATGATTTAGAAAATGGCTCTCTAATCATTGTAAGACATTAGTTTATCCTATTGATTGAAGGAATAATTTGTTTATAATAGTATAGACGCATTTAAAATCTAATTGGGTAATTTGTATGGAAAGGTTGAAGTTTAATGTCTAAACCTGTCATTGCAATCGTAGGTAGACCAAATGTTGGAAAGTCAACGATATTTAACCGTTTAGCTGGAGAACGAATTGCTATTGTTGAAGATAAACCAGGTGTTACTCGTGATCGAATTTATAGCACCGGTGAATGGTTGACCCACTCTTTTCATCTCATTGATACAGGTGGTATCGAAATTGATGTTGAGGATGAAATTCTCATGCAGATTCGACAACAAGCAGAGCTTGCGATCGATGAGGCAGATGTGATCATCTTTATGGTTGATGGAAAGGTAGGTTTAACAGAACAAGATAAGGAGATTGCAAATATTTTACATCGATCCAAAAAACCAGTTGTTGTCGCAGTAAACAAAATCGATAACATTAAAATGCAGCAAGAAATCTATGATTTTTATGCTTTAGGGTTTGGCGATCCATATCCTATTTCGGGAGCACATGGAACAGGTCTTGGTGATCTATTAGATGAGGTTGTGTCCCATTTTCCAGATGAAGAAGAGGAAAACTATGATGATGATGTGATTCGTGTAGCTCTAATCGGGCGTCCTAATGTAGGTAAATCCTCATTAGTGAACGCCATATTAGGAGAAGAACGAGTTATCGTAAGTAATGTAGCTGGAACGACTCGGGATGCAGTCGATACATTGTTCTCAACAGATGAACAAGATTATGTTTTAGTGGATACAGCGGGAATGAGAAAAAAAGGAAAGGTCTATGAAACAACCGAAAAATACAGTGTATTACGTGCTCTAAAAGCAATTGAAAATGCGGATGTTGTATTAGTAGTGATTGACGGTCATACTGGTATTATTGAACAAGACAAAAGAATAGCTGGCTATGCACATGAAGCTGGTAAAGCCTCCATATTTGTAGTAAACAAATGGGATATTGTAGAGAAAGATGATAAGACGATGCATCAATTTGCACAAAAGATTCGAGATCACTTCCTATTTATGTCTTATGCTCCAATTGTTTTTGTTTCAGCTAAAACAAAACAAAGGGTGAATCAAATTTTGCCTATGGTTAATGAAGTGGCTGAATCACATGCAATGAGAGTCCAAACACCTGTCTTAAACGATATTATTTCTGATGCAGTAGCTATCAATCCACCTCCATCAGACAAAGGTAAAAGATTGAAAATCAAATACGCTACACAAGTTGCGGTAAAACCACCAACTTTTGTCCTTTTCGTTAACGATCCTGAACTTATGCACTTCTCTTATGAAAGGTATTTGGAAAACAAAATCAGAGATTCTTTTCACTTTGAAGGTACACCGATTCGAATCCTGGTTAGGAAAAAGAATGAAGAGGATTAAAAAAGAGGAGGAATAACAAAAATGGCGAATATGTCGATCGCTGTGATCGGGGCCGGTAGTTGGGGCACGGCACTTTCCATCGTACTTGCAAACAATGGTTTTGCCGTTGATTTATTAGCTAGAACCGATAAACATAAAGACGAGATCAACTATGATCATACGAATCATAAATACTTACCAGAAATCAAACTTCCAGATACGATCCTAGCCCATGCAGATGTTAAAGAAGCACTTAAAGGCAAAAAATATATTGTTCTCGTCGTACCTTCTCATGCTATGCGTGATACTGCAAAAATGGTTAAACCATATATTTCCGATCAAACAATTCTCATTCATGCAACAAAAGGGTTAGATCAAGGGACATATCAACGAATGAGTGAAGTGATACATGAAGAACTTCCTGGTTTACCATCAGATCAGATCCTTGTTTTATCAGGTCCAAGTCATGCTGAAGAGGTAAGTCGTCTTTTGCCGACGACAGTTGTAGTAGCTGGTCGTAACATTTCTGTTGCTGAAGAGGTACAGGATTTATTCATCAATTCAAATTTTCGTGTATACACTAATCCAGATATTATTGGCGTTGAAATTGCTGGAGCACTAAAAAATATTATTGCCTTAGGCGCTGGCCTATCCGATGGTCTAGAATTTGGGGACAACGCAAAAGCTGCTTTACTAACCAGAGGACTTGCGGAAATTGCACGATTAGGTATAGAATTAGGAGCAAATCCATTAACATTTTCAGGTTTAGCAGGCGTAGGTGATTTGGTAGTCACCTGTACAAGTCAACATAGCCGCAATTGGCGAGCTGGATATATGCTTGGAAAGGGTCAAAACTTAGATGCTATACTTGAGCAAATGGGAATGGTGGTAGAAGGTGTCAAAACAACGAAAGCTGCCTTTTACTTATCACAAAAATATCAAATTCAAATGCCGATTACAAATGAATTATTTAAGGTACTTTTTGAAAACAAAAGCCCCAAAATAGCTGTCGAAGATCTTATGGGGCGTGTAAGAACACATGAGATGGAAGAAGTTGCATTATCAGAAGTTTTTAAAAGATCATGAGAGGGTGAACATCAACATTGTCGGAAACTATACTATTTCTCCCAGATCAAAAAAAATTTGAAGTGAAACCAGGTACAACGATATTACAAGCAGCTTTAAAGTCGGGGGTTCATCTAGGGCATAAGTGTGGTGGAAGAGGAGCTTGTTTGACCTGTAAAGTAAAAATAGATGACAACTCTGCAGTATCTCAGCCCACCAAAAGCGAGTTACAAAAATTAGGGAAAAATTTAATAAAAGCCGGAACAAGATTAGGTTGTCAAACAAAAGTACTAAAGAGATTAAAAGTCGAAGTTCCTGAAGAACCTTTAAAGGCAGTCATTCGAAAGCAATTGGCCAAACAAAAGAATGAGAGTTTCTGGGATGATTAAAAGAACGATAAAAAATCGTTCTTTTTTTATGTTTAACATCATAGATTTTAGTATTTGATTAAGAATTTGCTAAGGAAAATTTTTTATTAGCAAACTGATGAAAGTTTTTATTTTACGTCATATTGGCAAAAAAGTCTCATATATTTATACTGTCCAATTTTATGGTACGAGTCGATTTATGACTGTATGGGGAGGGATGGTTAATATCATAAGGGATATGGAGATACAAGTGTTGATTTTAATCGAGGAGGGATACTGTGGAAAAGTTTGATATCTTTAAAGATATTGCAGAACGGACAGGTGGAGACATATACATAGGTGTTGTTGGGGCCGTCCGAACAGGAAAGTCAACATTTATTAAGAAATTCATGGAATCATTAGTTATTCCTAATATTCAAAATGAAAACGACAAACTAAGAGCAACGGATGAATTACCACAAAGTGCTGCAGGACGTACAATCATGACAACTGAACCAAAATTTGTACCAAACCAAGCGGTTGAAGTCCATGTGGATGAAGGATTAGACATCAACATTCGCCTAGTCGATTGTGTTGGTTATACTGTTGAAGGCGCTAAGGGATATGAGGACGAAAATGGTCCAAGAATGGTAAATACACCATGGTTCGAAGACCCAGTTCCTTTCCAAGAAGCAGCTGAAATTGGAACAAGAAAAGTAATCCAAGATCACTCCACATTAGGTGTAGTGATGACGACCGATGGTTCGATTACAGAAATTCCAAGGGAATCCTATGTATCCGCTGAGGAAAGAGTAGTTGAAGAATTAAAAGAGGTAGGCAAACCCTTTGTCATGGTGATCAATACCACTGAACCATATTCGGAACGGGTAGATTCCCTAAGAAATGAATTAGCAGAAAAATATGATATTCCTGTTCTTGCAATGAGTGTAGCCAATATGCAAGAGGAAGATATTGTTGGTGTATTACGTGAAGTCTTATTCGAATTCCCAGTGCATGAGGTCAATGTAAATCTACCTAGCTGGGTCATGGTTTTAAATAAAGAACATTGGCTCAGAAAGAACTTTGAAGAGTCTGTTCAAGAAACGGTCAAAGATATTCGTAGATTACGTGATGTGCGCGTTGTCGTAGACCAATTTAAAAACTATGAATTTATTGCTGATGCTATATTAGCTGACATGAATATGGGCCAAGGGGTAGCAGAAATTGATTTATTTGCTCCAGATGAGCTTTATGATCAAATTTTAATGGAGATCGTTGGAGTAGAAATCAAAGGAAAAGATCATTTACTCCAACTTATGGTTGAATTTACCCATGCGAAAAAAGAATATGACAAAGTGGCAGAAGCTTTAACCATGGTGCAACAAACAGGTTATGGTATCGCTAATCCTGTTATAGAAGATATGACTTTGGACGAACCAGAATTGATCAGACAGGGTTCAAGGTTTGGTGTGCGCTTAAAAGCAACTGCACCATCTATTCATATGATTAAAGTAGATGTTGAGTCCGAGTTTGCACCGATTATCGGAACAGAAAAACAAAGTGAAGAATTATTACGGTATTTAATGCAGGATTTTGAAGATGACCCATTAAAAATGTGGGAGTCCGATATCTTTGGTAGATCATTAGCAAGTATTGTTCGTGACGGGATCCAAGCGAAACTCTCCATGATGCCAGATAATGCGAGGTATAAATTAAAAGAAACATTAGAGAGAATTATAAATGAAGGGTCAGGAGGACTCATTGCTATTATTTTATAGCAAATAAATGGAATATAATACCAAAAAGCACTCATAGTAGTGCTTTTTTTATGTCTTTCTAAAGAAAATCCTTGAAATTACAGCGTTTGTATATTACTATATGCTTGTCTATAAAAATTTTGGAAAATCCTTGTTGAAACATGTATAAATTTCTAAGAAACGGTAACACAAGGATATAACAAGATTTTTACCTTGGGAGGAGGTGAATACATTGAATAAAACGGAATTAATCGCAAAAGTTGCTGAAATGACAGAGTTAACGAAAAAGGATGCTACCAAAGCTGTAGACGCTGTATTTGCTTCTATTTCTGATGCTCTTGCTACAAACGACAAAGTTCAAATCATTGGTTTTGGTAATTTTGAAGTTCGTGAGCGTGCTGCTCGTAAAGGGCGCAACCCACAAACTGGGGAAGAAATTGAAATTGCCGCTAGCAAGGTACCTGCTTTCAAACCAGGTAAAGCATTGAAGGATGCACTTAAGTAATAATGTGTTACATACAGTAAAGAAGAGTTACACTTGTGTAACTCTTCTTTTTTGCTTTTAATATTTAATTATGCTAACATTAATTTTGCTTTTGGAGTTAGAAGGAGGCAAGATAAATGGGCGTTAATCATAAACAAATAGAAGAAGCGGTTAAAGTTATTTTAAAGTCCATTGGTGAAGACCCTGAAAGAGAAGGGTTATTAGAAACACCAGCAAGAGTGGCACGTATGTACGAGGAGATTTTCGTTGGTTTAGAACAGGATCCCAAAGATTATTTTGATGTGATTTTTAGTGAAAAACACGAGGAAGTTGTATTAGTCAAAGATATCCCTTTTTATTCTACTTGTGAACATCATTTAGTTCCTTTTTTTGGTATTGCGCATGTAGCATATATACCAAGAGATGGAAGAGTGACTGGCTTAAGTAAATTGGCTAGAGCTGTTGAAGCTGTTGCCAAAAGACCTCAGTTACAAGAAAGAATGACTGATACGATTGCGGATGCGATCATGGAAAAATTAGAACCTTTTGGAGTTTTAGTCATGATAGAAGCAGAACATATGTGTATGACGATGCGAGGAGTAAAAAAGCCTGGCTCTAAAACCGTCACAATTACTGCTAGAGGAATTTATAAAGAAGATCCGCAATTACGAAATGAAATTCTACAATTAATTCGTTCATAATGACTTGAAGGAACTGATGAATAAAAATTGGGCTTGAAAAATATAATTAATTAGATATAATAAAATATGTTGCTATTTTAGTCGGGACGTGGCGCAGCTCGGTAGCGCGCACCCTTGGGGTGGGTGAGGTCGCAGGTTCAAATCCTGTCGTTCCGACCATTCTTTCCATATACATAACCACTTCTTCAATGGGAACATTGAATGGAGTGGTTTTACATTAAATATACATAGTCTGGATAAAAGTGGGGATCAAAATGAATAATCAAGACAATTCCTTTTTTGTGATTAAAGCGAAGGAAAATGGAGTGAATGTGATCGGGCTTACTCGCGGGCAAGATACCAAATTTCACCATCTTGAGAAATTAGATCGAGGAGAAGTCATGATTGCACAATTTACTGAACATACTTCTGCGGTCAAAGTGCGAGGGAAAGCAGAAATCTTTACCCCTTATGGCATCATTTCAACTGAGGATTAAAAAAATGATTTTTTCGAACAAGCTGGAATAGCCGGCTTGTTTTTTTTGTACAATGTATTGGAGGTGTATTTCAATGCATGCATATAAACATGTTTCCAAAGGAATGGTGGCAGCTTTAACATTATCTGTGATCATTGCATTTATGATTTCTTTAATCCCCAATGCCAAAATAGCTCAAATCAATTATGATTTACCAGTCTTTAAAATACAAAAAAACATGGTGCTTTCAAATGATAATCTTGTTGATTTTATTAGCTCAATTCCCCTTCACTTACCGATCAAAAAAGTAATCTGGGACCATAATACATTGTCCGTCGATCTTACATTAACTTCTGATGAAGTACTTGATACGGAAGTTGTTTATCTAGATTTATTTACATTGATTCAAAAAGGATTTGTTGAAAAAAATAATGTTAATGAAATATTCTTACGAGTGTTTCTAAAGGACTCAGAAAAAATATTTGTTGCAACTTCAGCAAAAAAAGAAGATATTATGAATAATCGAACAATGAAATTAGGATCATCAATGTCGAATAAAGATTTCTTAGACCAATATTTTGGTTTGAATTATGGAAATGCGATCCGATAGAGAAAAAGTGGTATTGATAATTCCTGTTACCTATCAGATAATTATGTTATACTTGTGTTCGGAAGTGAATTTATGTAGTTTAAAATCTGGGGGATATCAAATGACAATGACGCATAGTACTTTCCGTAGAGAAATAGAAGAAATTGTGGCTGAGATCAATCAACTTTCTCAAAATTTGTTTATTGAAAAATATGTAACATTACCTAAAATCTCTATTTTTCGTCTTGAATTACTAAATTTATTTTTCTATTTTGCCTCTGTTCCTCAATATAAACGGAGATCTTATTGTGTAACAACAGGGCTAGTCCAATTGGGACTTGATATACATGAAACAATCACGAATCAAAAGGAATATAATGACAAAGAAGTCAGAAGAAGACAACTTTCTATCTTGGCAGGCGATTACTACAGTAGCCAATATTATTCCTTACTTTCTAAAAATAATTTAATAGACGGGGTAAAAAAATTAGCAAAAGGAATTCGAAATATCAATATTGCAAAAATGAAATTATATACGCAAAATAATGGGGAAGGTTTCCAATCAATGACCCAACTAGTAGAATTGATAAAAGTAAAAGAGAGTGATCTATACATTCAATTTGTAGACGAACTAAATTCTTCAGAGCATAAGATTTTATGGAAACGAATCATTGAAGATTTTGTGTTACTCTTTTCCCTAATCGATTTTCCCCACCTATTTGTGAATCATTTTGCAAATAAACCATTTTTTCAAAAGCATTTAATCCCAGAAAAAATAGAAGAAATGTTACAAGGACTATATAGAAACATTGAAGAAAGGATTCAAAGTATAGAGAATGGAATGGTAAAAGGAGAGTTACTATTGCTTCTAGACCAATTCTCTCATCTACTTCAACAGCCGATAAATATGGTTGAAAGAAGTTAGAAACTTCTAAGAAAATGGAGGGGGACTTTAAGTGGAAAAACAGGTTCTTATACGAGGAAAAAAGAAAGAGGAATTTGTTCATTCCGTCTTTGAAAATATTGCAAGTAAATATGACTTAATGAATACTTTGCTTAGTTTCCGTCGGCATAAAGCATGGCGGAATTTCACCATGAAGAAGATGAAAGTCCAACAAGGTGATAAAGCGCTAGACGTAGCTTGCGGTACAGCTGATTGGACGATTGCATTAGCAAAGGCTTCAAAAACTGGGAGAATCGTTGGTCTTGATTTCAGTAAAAATATGTTAAAAATTGGAAAAAAGAAAGTCCAGGAACAAGGTTTGGACAAGCAGATTGAATTAATTAATGGGAATGCAATGAAATTACCTTTTCCTGATGATACATTTGACCATGCAACCATTGGTTTTGCCTTAAGAAATGTTCCAGACATTGAAACCGTTTTATCTGAAATGCTTAGAGTAATTAAGCCAGGAGGTAAAGTAGTTTCTCTTGAATTATCTAAACCAAACTGGCCAATATTTCGTAAAATTTACTTTTTTTACTTTTATAAAATACTCCCATGGTTAGGTAAATTATTTGCAAATCGATATGAACAATATGCATGGTTACCTGAATCATTAACCAATTTTCCTGATCAACAAGAGCTTGCTGCTATTTTTGAAAAAGTAGGGATGGAAAAGGTCGAAGTCTATCCACTTACAGGCGGAATTGCTGCTCTTCATATTGGGCATAAAAAAGAAAATAGATAGATAAGAATAGATAGAAAAAAACAGAAAAGAAAGTTACCTTTCTTTATCATTAAAAAACAAGGTGAAATGAATGAAGCTTGTAGATATTTACTACAGAATGAAAAAAGATATAAATGAAATAGAAAAAGAATTATCTCGTGCGATTACAACAGATCAAGGAATATTAAATCAATCTGCTAATCATTTATTAAAAGCTGGAGGAAAGAGAATTCGTCCTGTTTTTGTGTTGTTATCTGGCCATTTTGGGCAATATGATTTTGATAAGCTGAAAAAAGTGGCTGCTGCTCTTGAATTAATACATATGGCCACCCTTGTCCACGATGATGTGATTGACGATGCAGATAAAAGGCGTGGTAAATTAACCGTAAAAGCGCAATGGGATAATAAAATTGCGATGTATACTGGTGATTATATTTTTGCCGAAGCTTTAATGTTAATTACTGAATTTGAAAACCCTGAGATTCACCAAACTCTTTCAAATGCAATTGTTCGTATGTGTGAAGGAGAAATTGAACAAATTAAAGATTTTAATAACTGGAACCAATCATTAAAACAATATTTAAGAAGGATAAAACGTAAAACTGCGCTTCTTATTGCGATTTCCTGTAAATTAGGGGGTCTAGCCAGTAATGCAGATCTCAAAACGGTAAGAAGGCTATATCAATATGGTTATAATGTAGGGATGGCTTTTCAAATTGTAGATGATATTTTAGATTTTACAGGAACAACAGAACAACTTGGAAAACCTGCTGGAAGTGACCTTCGTCAAGGTAATATTACAATACCTGCATTGTATGCATTGCATTACTCCAAGGATAAGGAAAAACTACAACGGATGGTAAAGAGTGATCACCTTCAAGAACAGATGGATGAAATGGTAGACATTGTTCGCAAGTCTGAAGGAATTGACTATTCAAAAGAGTTAGCACAAACATATATTCAAAAAGCCAAAAAAGCTTTAATGGAACTACCTAATATTAAAGAAAGAAAAACTTTATTAGAAATTAGTGATTTTATCGGAGATCGCACTTATTAGTCTTTCAAACCAAAGTTATATCGACTTTGGTTTTTTTTATCATTTGATGAATGAATTTTTCTCATAGTTGAAATAGTATGAAAAATTTGTTAAAATTTCGTTGGCATCTTACTACATTTTATGGGGGTATCAATATGGAAAGAACTTTTCTAATGGTTAAACCAGATGGTGTGCAAAGATCTTTAATTGGTAAAATCGTAGCAAAATTTGAGGAGAAAGGATTTCAGCTTATAGGTGCTAAATTGATGATGATCGATTCAGAACTAGCAGAAAAACACTATCAAGAGCATAAAGAAAAGCCTTTCTTTCCCGAATTAGTTGATTTTATAACATCTGGTCCAGTTTTTGCGATGGTTTGGGAAGGGAAAAATGTCGTACAAGTAGCGAGAAATATGATGGGGAAGACAAACCCTGCAGAAGCTGCTTCTGGAACGATTAGAGGCGATTATGGAGTTAATGTTAGTATGAATGTCATTCATGGTTCTGACTCACTAGAAAGCGCTGAACGTGAAATTCAATTATTTTTCAATGAGGAAGAACTACTTACATATAATAAGGATATCAATCGCTGGATATAAAGTTAAAAACACAGCATTTGGACAATTTTTTTACTTGATAGACTACTGTTGTAAAGTCAGTAGTCTTTTATGTTTTTATACTTGATGGAGGATTTTATCTATTTAATGGAGAATATCATTAAACAGAGATTAGATTATTGAACATTCGAGGAGAAGTAGAATGACAGCGTTAGATCAAGATTATTATCAATTTATACAAAAAATAAAGAAAAAAACGGGTATTGATTTATCTTTATATAAAGAAGCACAAATGAAAAGAAGGCTTAATTCTTTAAGAATGAAGCGAGGATACGCTAATTTTGTAGACTATTTTCATGCACTTGAGAAAGATCAACAACTTTTTGCTGAAATGTTAGATCGAATGACGATCAATGTAACCGGATTTTTTCGTAACTATAGCAGATGGAAGGTACTTACAGACAAAGTGATCCACCAATTGCCAGATCAAAGAAAAATAAAATGCTGGAGTGCAGCCTGTTCTACCGGGGAAGAACCGTATACACTGATGATGATTCTCGCGAATCATTTTCCTCATCTTCAAGTAGAACTATTGGCGACTGATTTGGATGAAGGTGCTTTAAAAAAAGCAGCAGAAGCGATTTATACGGAAAGGTCTATACAGGAAGTGCCTAAAGAGATGCTAAACAAATATTTTGTAAAACAAAATCAAGTATTGCACGTGATACCAGAAATAAAAAATAAAATAAAATTTCGCAAGCATAACCTATTATCAGATCCTTTTGACAAGAACTTTGATCTGATTATCTGTAGAAATGTGATGATCTATTTTACTGAAGAAGCGAAAAATCACTTGTACCAAAAGTTTAGTCAAGCTTTAAAACCAGGAGGAGTTCTCTTTGTTGGAAGTACTGAACAAATCTTCAATCCAGCACAATACCAATTAGAAACGATAGATACATTTTTCTATAGAAAGATAAGGTAAACTTTGTTACACTAATAGAAGATTGAAACTGAATTAGGGAGAATCAAAGATGCTGTATTTTATTATAACGATTGGATTAAGTTATCTATTCTATAGACAAGGAATTCGTTATCTATTTAAGAGTAGATTGTTATCTGACAATAGATCAGAGCATTTCGCATATATTTTTCTGATGCTTAGTGGTGTTGCTTTAGGTGAGTATTTGTCATTGACTGTGATTGAAAGCTTATTTAACTACTTAACAACTTGGGAAATGATAGTCATCACCACTTTTGTTTCTATTTCTTCTGGCGAATATGTGTATTATCGAAATAATAAGTTAGTGCAAAGAGTAGTCATGAATGAAAAAAAGTAATGTGTATAGAAAATGGTTGATTATCCTATACTGATACTAAGTAGAATTTTGTTGGAGGGTATCAGAAGATGGATAAGGATACAATTATAGAAGCTTATTATCGAGGTTTATTATCAAAGGACGAATGTACAAAAATTTTAGGGATCGATCCAACTATTTTAGAAAAAAGTACAAATCAACTAGAATACGACGTTATGAGATATATTCATTAAAGCTGACGAATCTGGATTAGTGCACCTAATCCAGATTTTTTTTGTTTTACTGTTTTAAAATATCAATGAGATATGATATATTTTAAAGAAAACTTAAGCTGGATTGAAAGAAGAAGGTAGATTATTTTCTTGAACAGGGGGAAGATGTAATGAGATTTTTAACTGCTGGTGAGTCTCATGGACCTCAGTTAACTGCAATTATCGAAGGAGTACCTAGTGGTTTCTCTATTTCGATAGAGGAAATCAATGATATTCTAAAGAAAAGACAAGGAGGATATGGTCGGGGCAGAAGAATGGAAATAGAAAATGATCAAGTCCAAATCAAAAGTGGGATTCGATTTGGGAAAACAACTGGTGCCCCAATCACTTTAGTCATAGAAAATAAAGATTATTCTCATTGGAAGAAAATCATGAGTGTTGATCAAGTGGATGATGAATCAGCGAGAAGAGTTTCTAAGCCTAGACCTGGACATGCCGATTTAAACGGTGGTTTAAAATATAACCATAGAGATTTAAGAAATATATTAGAAAGATCAAGCGCGAGGGAAACAGCGATTAGAGTGGCAGTAGGAGCATTAGTGAAACAATTACTTAAACCGTATGGTATTATTCTTATGAGTCATGTTGTTAATATTGGTGGTATTCAATCTAAAACATTTATTCAACTATCAGTAGATCGTTCTTTTGAACAACTTCAGAAACAGATCGAACAATCGGAAGTAAGATGCGCAGAAGAAATAGAAAGTAATTTAATGATAAAGAAAATAGATGAAGCAAAAGAGATAGGGGACTCAATCGGGGGTATCGTAGAAGTCGTTGCTTTAGGACTACCGATTGGATTAGGAAGTCATGTTCATTGGGATCTGAAGCTTGATGGTAAGATAGCTCAATCCATTTTAAGTATTCAAGCGTTTAAAGGTGTAGAAATAGGAATGGGTTTTAAAGTAGCAAATCTACCTGGTTCTATGGTTCATGATGAAATTTTATGGTCAGAAGAGAAGGGTTTTTATCGTTCAACGAATCGGGCTGGAGGGATTGAAGGTGGTATGACTACGGGTGAACCTTTAATTGTAAGAGGCGTTATGAAGCCAATTCCTACGTTATATAAGCCATTACAAAGTGTTGATATCGACACAAAAGAAGCTTTCGCAGCAAGCATAGAGCGCTCAGATGCTTGTGCCGTTCCTGCAGCTAGTATTGTTGCCGAGCATGTGATCGCTTGGGAATTGGCAAATGCCTTTTTTGAAAAATTTTCAGGAGATTCTTATGAAGAAATTACGCATCAATACCAAATTTACAAAGAACAGATAAGGAAGTATTGATATGAAGACGATTAGAATCGAAACAACTAACCATGCTTATCCAGTCCTCATTGGTTCGAAAATCATAAACCAGTTGTCTAAATTACTAATACAAACTGGAATCAGTCAAAAAACGAAAATATTAATTATTTCTGATGAAAATGTTGCCCCTCTTTATTTGCAAGTTGTGGTTGACCAATTAAACAAATTTGATGCCATCTCTTATGTGGTTCCTGCAGGGGATGTTTCAAAGGCCATCGGAGAAGTTGAAAAGATCATCACTTATGCTATACAACATGGGTTAGATCGTTCTTCTGTCATTTTGGCTTTAGGCGGAGGAGTCATTGGTGATTTAGCTGGATTTGTTGCCTCTATTTACATGCGAGGAATTCGTTATGTTCAATGTCCAACTACCATACTGGCACACGACAGTAGTGTTGGTGGCAAAGTAGGTATAAATCATGCTTTAGGAAAAAATTTAATCGGTTCTTTCTATCAACCACAATTTGTTTTATATGATACTTCTTTTTTGACTACCTTACCAACGAGAGAAGTCCGCTCTGGTTTAGTGGAAGTATTGAAGCATGGATTGATTGCAGATCGGCAATTTGTGGATTGGTTGGAGAAAAACGCAGATTCTCTCCTACATCTTGATCAAGAGGCAGTAAGCTATGCTCTTAAACAAGGAATTAAAATTAAAGCTGATATTGTAATGGAAGATGAAAAAGAACAAGGGATTAGAGCAATCTTAAATTTTGGCCATACATTAGGACATGTGATAGAAACACTTTCAAATTATCAATATCTGCATGGGGAGGCAGTAGCAATTGGGATGTTTTTTGCGGCCAAATTAGCTGCAAAACTTGGATGGTTAAGTAAAGAAGAAGAGGCATTTTATCAACATCTTCTTCAAAAATTTAAATGTAAAACTTCTATTCCAAAAGAATATGATACAAACCAAATGATGAATATTATGTTGAGAGACAAAAAATTTAAAAATGGCCAAATTCGAATGGTATTGCCTATTGCCATCGGCCAGGTAAAAATTGAAGAAAATATTGATCAAAAGTTTATATCTGAGACATTAAATGAATTAAAAAGATAGAAGAAAAGGAAGATCAATTATTTATAGATTTTAATATAGTAAAGTGATAAAATTAAACATTGAAATGAGGTGAAAGAAATGATTTTAAATCCTGAATTAAAGGAGATCCCAATCTACCAACCTGGTAAACCGATCGAAGACGTACAAGAAGAATTAGGTCTTACAAATGTTATGAAATTAGCATCAAATGAAAATCCTTTTGGTGCCTCAAAACGGATTCGAGAACGGATCATGAAAGAACTAGAGATGATCACGATTTATCCTGATGGTGCAGGTAGAAATTTAAAAGAACGAATTGCTGATTTATATCATATTGCTCCAGAACAGATTATTTTAGGAAATGGCTCTGATGAAATCATACAATATCTTTCAAGGGCTTATCTTAATTCAAATACTGAGGTGATCATGGCTACCCCTACATTTCCTATGTACAAAACGAATGCTTTAATGGAAGGGGCAAAAGTGATCGAAATCCCTTTAGTAGAAGGAAGACATGATTTAGAGAAAATGGCTGAGGTAATCTCCGAAAAGACAGCTTTAATTTGGATCTGTAACCCAAATAATCCTACGGGAACGATCATATCAGAGCAAGAACTTATTTCTTTTCTCGACTTTGTACCAAAAGATAACCTAGTCATCCTAGATGAAGCATATGCTGAATATGTAACTGATCAAACATACCCTGATTCTTTACAACTTCTATCTAAATACCCAAATTTTATGATATTACGTACCTTTTCCAAAATATATGGTTTGGCTTCACTTCGGATTGGTTATGGTATTTCAAATCTAAAGGTGATTCAAGATTTATTAAGAATTAAGGAACCTTTTAATGCCAACCGTTTTGCTCAAGTAAGTGCTGAAGAGGCCATTTTGGATCAGGAATTTATTCAATATTGCAAAGAACAGAACGAGAAAAATAAACAATATTTTTTAGATGAACTTCAACAACTTGGTTTTTCTTATTTTCCATCAGAAACCAATTTTGTTCTTGTAAATGTGAACACAGATGATCAGCTAGTCTTTCAGAAACTTTTAGAAGAAGGAATTATCATTAGGGCTGGGTCCAAACTTGGCTTTCCAGGTTGGATACGTGTGACCATTGGCACAAAAGAACAAATGGAAAAAGTAGTGGATACTTTAAAACAATTTGCTTAATAAAATATTTGTATAGGCAGGGGAGTTTATGAATCAGATTATTCATCCCATTACATCGATTAAAGGGTCTATTGAGGTACCTGGAGATAAGTCGATTTCTCATCGAGCTGTGATGCTTGGTGCCCTTTCCCTTGGGAATACCCATATTCATGGTTTTTTAAATGGAGAAGATTGTTTAAGCACAATAAGGGTATTTCGACAATTAGGTGTGGAAATTGATAGAGTTGCTGAGACTTCATATATTATTAAGGGAAAGGGTCTTAATCAATTACAAGAGCCAAAATATGTTCTTGATGTAGGAAATTCTGGGACAACAATACGCTTAACTGCTGGTATCTTAGCTGGGCAACCCTTTCATAGTGTACTTATTGGAGATGACTCTATCTTAAAACGTCCGATGAAACGGATCAAGGAACCCCTTTCTTTAATGGGAGCCAAAATAGATGGTCGGGAAGAGGGAAAATATGCGCCCCTATCTATTAGAGGCGGCAAATTAAAAGGAATCGCCTACCATTCACCAGTAGCCAGCGCTCAAGTAAAATCAGCAATTCTATTTGCTGGATTATTTGCAGATCAGAAAACAACAGTGATCGAGCCATTTCAATCTAGAGATCACAGTGAAAATATGTTGCTTCAGTTTGGAGCAAAATTAGAAAAAGCAAACCAAGAAGTGACCATTTGGCCAAGTCCAAGATTAGAAGGCCAAGAAGTAAATATACCCGGTGATTTTTCTTCTGCAGCTTTTTTTATAGCTGCCGCTCTTTTAGTTCCAAATAGTTTATTAAGAATAAAGAATATCGGATTAAATCCGACAAGAATTGGTTTTCTACAAGCAATGCAACAAATGAATGGCCAAATAGAAATATTAAATTTACACTATGAAGGAAATGAATCTGTAGGTGATATTCTTGTTAAATCTAGTAATCTACAGGGAATAACCATCTCGGGGGATTGGATTCCAAAAATTATTGATGAATTACCTTTATTTGCGGTTGTTGCAACACAAGCAGAAGGGATAACAAAAGTAACGAATGCAGAAGAGTTAAGGGTTAAAGAAAGTGATCGAATTTCCACCATTGCCAATGAATTGCGCCAAGTAGGGGTCAAAGTAGAAGAGTTAACAGATGGGTTTGTTATCGAGGGTAAGCAAAGGATACAAGGAGGTCAGGTATCTACCCATGGTGATCATCGGATCGGAATGGCAATGGCTATAGCTGGGTTGATTGCAAAGGAGCCTATTATTATTCAGCAGGCAGAAGCCGTTAATATTTCTTATCCCCAGTTTTTTGAACATTTGCGCCAAATATCAACAATTAAGTGAATATATGAAGAAATCTATTGACGAATCAATTTATTTAAAGCTATTCTAAAAATAAGAGATAAACATATAGTATGAGAGTGGAAACTTTAAAGGGGGGATTCTTGGGATGACAGATTCTCAGGTAATCCGGGAGATAAAAGATGGTCAAATTGAGCTGTATTCCATCTTGATTCAAAGATATGAAAAGAAAATACAAGCTTTTATCCTGCAATTACTTCGAACGTATCGAATGGAGGCCTATGCAGAGGATATATGCCAAGAAACCTTCTACAAAGCATTTAAGAGTTTAGATACATTTAGAGATGAAGAGGCAACTTTTTCTACTTGGTTATATACGATTGCTAGAAATACCACATTAAGTGAAATTAGAAAATCTAAACATTCAGAGTTGTTTTTGGATGAAACAGTACAAACTTCTCAAGTTTCACTTAATTTATTACCAGAACAAGAGTTATTAAGGAATGAAAGCGTACAAAAAGTAAGAGAAGCGATCAACTGTTTACCTGAAAAGCAAAGATCAGCTCTCATTCTAAGAGAATATGAGCAAATGGATTATAAAGAAATTGCTCAAATTTTAAATTCGACTGTTAGCTCGGTAAAATCATTATTATTTAGAGCAAGGGGAAGTATTAAATCCCAATTAGAGACTTACGTACATAATGAACATCAATGGTCTGATATGAAGGGATGAAAGGATAACATGGATAGGATCCAACCAATTGAAAAAAGTGATCTATCAAGGAAAGTGATGGAAAGGATTATCAATGAAAATAGATGGGCTGTCCCGGTTCATGAACAGCCTATTACCAATCATAAGAGCACGATAAACATTGGTTCTTTGATTGCTATTGTTTTCCTTATTGGGGTTGTTCTTAGTTTTCTATTTTTAAAACCTAGCCCTAATACGTATACCCCATCTGCACCGAATGATTCATTTATATCGATTATAAAATCAACCGACTTCGCTAAATCCTTTACTAACCTAGGTTTTTCTGAAATCCAAGAAGGAATGGTAGCAAGTATAGGTGAACCAAAGCTTTATCATCCACATGAAAATGATCAAACAAAATTACAACTTTTTCTTGTAATCATTATTTTGGGTTTATCGATGATCACTTTATTGATGAATTGGATCTCAAATGAAGATAAGAACTCTAACCACACTTGAAGAAGTGTGGTTTTTTATATATGATGAGTGTAACAATCCAATATTAAGCAATATTAAGGAGTGCAATTTTATGCCGCAGTCTTTTTCCGAGCGCATTGCAGATATGGTTCAGCAATTTAAAAGTGGAAATATTGAAGAAGGATTAACTCTTTTAAAAAGTATTGATGTACATAAGCTAAATTCAGAAGAAAAAATAGATATCATAAAGATTCATTTATTTTTAGGGCATGTTGAGGATGCCAAGGATATGCTTCAACAGATTAAAGATCAGATTCAGCCAATTGAATTAAATAGATTACAAGCTGAAATCTTTTATAAAGAAGGGGATTATGACCAGGCACTAGAATTAATGCATCAAATTATTAGTCTTGATCCCACAGATGATGATTATGTTTTTTTATCCCAACTTTATTTTGATGAAGGGTTACCAGAAGTGGCTTATCGATATATTAACAAAGCAATTGAAGAAAATAAGGAGATTCCCTTTTATTATTATCAGAAAGGGTTATACGCTTTTGAATTAGGTGATTTTGAGTCTGCAATTGAAGGCTTTAGACAGGCAACTGAACTAGATGGAGAAGAACCTTTATATTTTTTAGCATTAGGTGAAGCTGAATATAGTATTGGACATTTTGATGAAGCATTACACCACTACGAAGAGGTTCTTAAAAGGTATCCTGATCAAGAGGAGGCTTTATACCTAAAAGGAATGTTACTTGTTCAGATCGGTCAAATTTCTGAAGGGATTATAGCTTTAAAAAGGGTCGCAGAATTACAACCAGAAAATTTAGAGGTTTTGACCTCTTTGGCTGATGCCTATGAAAGGGAACATGAACATGAACAGGCACTTCAGAAATTAGAGAAGATATTAAGTATCGATGAATACTTTTTACCTGCTTTAAAAAGAATAGGGAAAATTTATTTACACCAGGAAGAATGGGAAAAAGCAAAAGAAATTCTATATAAAGCGTTGGAAATTGATCCGGATGATCTAAATTTACATTTGATGTATGCCAAAATAATTAAAGCATATGGAGATGTTAAAGAGGCTATCCAGCAATATGAAATGATATATCATGAATTTTCAGATGAAGAAATTTGTCATGATTTAGGTGATTTGTATTTTAAAAATGGTGAAATAGAAAAAGCGATTGAGTGTTATGAAAAACAGATCGAAATAGAGCCTGACCCAAAAATATTGACACAATTAGCTGCTTGTTATGCAGAAACAAAGCAGTATAATAAGGCATTATCAATGATAGAACAATCTTTAGCAATAGATCCTACACAGGTACAACTGAACGTGATTAAGGAACAACTCTTACAATTATTAAAAGACCAAGAGTAGATTTTGGTCTTTTTTTGATATTAAATGGAATATTTATTGTTAAATCATGGCAATAATAGTAAAAATACAGGCCATGGAGATGATCACATTGAATCTTAATGAAATGTTAATCTATGCAGATATACAGCATATCAATAAAATTGTTGACCATTATCAATGTCAATGTGACCGCCATTCTAAAACAGAGATGATTCAATCCATTATTTATACTCTTTTTCAAAATAAAACATTGGAGGAAATGATCGATCAACTAACTGATATAGAACGCACTTTTGTTCAATTATTATATTTAGACTCACGAACCAAATACACAATCGAAGATTTATTAGCAAAAGGAAAACAAGCAATTGAACTTCAACAATCAAATGAAAAACCAAGAGAAATTGTATTAACAGCATTGAAAAAAGGTTGGATCTTTCAAGGAGTGGGGAAGAAACATTTACTGATCTATTTAGTACCCGAAGACCTAAAAAAGAAAATATTACAATCACTTATTCGAAAATTACAAAAACAAGTGTTTGTGAAAGAGGAAATCCCTTTTTACCGTGATGAGATAGATCTTTTATTTTCTGATTTACTCACCTTTCTAAATACAATACTCAAAGAGGATATCTATCTAACAAATGAAGGGAACATCTACAAAAGACAGCAATATGCCATTTTTCAGTCCTTTATCATACCTGAGGAGCCTTTAAAACGACAAGCATTTCGTTTTGGATATGGTAGAAGGTATGATGAATATCCAGACCGTTTCTCGTTGCTGTATGATTATGCATATTATCAAAAATGGATTGATGAAGGAGAAAAAGGTTTTTTAGGCTTAACCACATTAGGAATCCAATGGGTTGAACGATCACATCAACGAATGAAGGAAAGCAAGAAACTATATCAATTTTGGGTTCGTTTATATAAACATCCCATTCCCTTTTTGCCTTTGATCGTTCGTTTTATCGATCTGATGTCATATCAACAATGGGTACGTTTAGATCATTTACAAGAGTTAACTCTCTTTTGGTTGAAAGACCATTATTATGAAAAAAAAGAACAGATTTTTCAAGAACGAATCATCAAAATGATGCTACATCTTGGTCTCATTCAATTAGGAAATGATGATGGGATTCCATTTTTACGTGTAACGGAAGAAGGACATCACTGGATTAATGACTTTGAGAGTTTTGAGGCAAAGGAGATCGTATATTAAGTTCCAAAACTTTTCTGACACTTTTTTAAAAAAAGGAAAGGAAATCTTGCTATTTTTCGAATATAATATAAAAACACAAACATATTTATATGATAGGAGGTAGGCACTATGATGATCACAGTGAATGACAAAAAAGATTTTATTAAATGGTTTTTAAGTTCGTACACATTAGCAAAAAAAGAAGCAGCTTGGCTACTTACTTATATCGCTTCAAATGATAAAATATTAGAAAAAGTACATTTCGTTGAAGACATTCATGACCTACCCAAATCTTTATTTATTTCATCTGAGTGTGTTACATTAACACCTTTTAAGTTTTACAAAAAAAATCGTGTCACTCCTGATGTAGAGGCAGCATTCTTAGATATTCGTTCTAATCCAGAGGAAGAAATATATATCGGTTTATTTTTTAAAGACCGGGAAAACTCCCCGGAATATGCCGCGGTATTGGAGGGAAATCCGATGGAAAGACAAAACCTTGTGAAGGATTCTTTGCTGGATCTTATGGCGGAGATGGTCTTGGATAAGGCGGTTCGTCAGTTTAATAAGGAGCAATTATACGCGGCAATCGATGTGGCTTTAATCAAAGGTGATAAAGAAACCTTTATAGAACTAACCAATCAACTTAAACAATTATTAAATGAAGAAGAAAAATAAATTTTCTAAACCTGGGTATCCTTTATACTCAGGTTTTTTCTGTTTGCTTCAATATTATGGGTTTTGTGTTAAAATAGAGTGGATATTTTTTCTACTTAGTTGAGAGGAGTAATACGATGCAGTACATATGGAATTCGATTCAATCCTATTTAGAAAAACGATGGTTTCTAATCTCATTAATTGTGATTAATTTTTTAGGTTCGATTTATGGATTTTATTGGTACAAAAATCAACTTATGGCCTCCCCAAAAAAATGGATCATTTTTGTACCTGATAGCCCAACATCTAGTACTTTTTTTACTTTGTTTCTTATCCTTTTCCTTTTTAAAAAGAAAGCCCCTCTAATCGAAGCAATTGCAGCACTAACTTCCTTCAAATATGGAATATGGGCGGTAGCGATGATTATTTGGGGTGCATTAGCAAAAGATCACTCATTAATTCATCTTATTACAATCCAATCGATTACATGGATTGATGTGATGTTAATAATTTCCCATTTAGGAATGGCATTTGAAGCAATTTTATATGTCAAGAAGTATTCCTTTGGCATAACCGAACTTCTTATCTCAGGGGTATGGATTATCATCAATGATTTTGTTGATTATACTCAGGATGTACATCCATGGTTACCGGAAAGCATTAGTCAAATCGATCATGTTGTAGGGAAATATACACTTGCTCTAAGTCTATTTACTTTTTTATTATTTTTCACTTTAAGGAGAAACAAAGCATAAAGTCGTACAACCCCTAATAGTATAGGATAAGGGGTGAATCGGATGTTTAATAAAAATTATGGTGTCATGGTTATAGCGATAATCTTCTTTTTCTTTCAATTATATATACCATTCGTTCATGCTTCAGAGACAGAAGAGAGCAAATTACAAGAATTGCAAAGATTATCGCAAATATTCTATGAAAAAGTAAAGATAAAAGAGTACGCAGCTGCAAAAGGGGAACTTGTAAAGTTGTCACTCTTATTTCCTACCATCTCCTATAAGGGGTTAACCACTACAGAAGGAATTGAAGCAATATCAGCAGTCATCATCCACTCAAAAAAAGAACTTGCTGCTATTTCACCAAATGAAAAATCTATTCTCTATTCAGCGACACAATTGTATCTAGCGATAGATGCTCTTACTCACCCGTTACAACCTTATTGGCATCGTTACTATTCGGTAATTAATAAAGATTTAAATACAATCGAGCAAAAAATAAAAAGTAAAGATGCAAAACAAATAGAAGTAGCCTATACTCATTTTCAAAATGACTATCTCTTAATTAGGCCAGCTATTATCGTAGTGAAGCCTCCGTATGTTGTTGAAAGAACTGATTCATTGATTAAGGCACTGGTTAGCCAACAAGTAGATCAAAATAAGGAAATCCTTCTCAATCAATTACGAACAAATATAAATCAATTATTTTATGGTGATGGAAAAGAAACATGGGTTAACTATATGGGGGAAAATACGATTTGGAGAACATCTGTTGGAATGGGTATTACAATCTTTATAGCCTTAAGCTATGTAATCTGGCGTAAGTTTAAAGGAGTTCGTTATTCAACTTAAAAATAAACTTATTTAAATTACATTAGAATTTCAGGAAATCAGGTGGGGGAGTTACTCCACCTGATTTTGCTATTTTATTTTTTTTCAAATCCTTCACCTAACACATCATGAACGTTATTGACAACCACAAAAGCTTTTGGGTCGATGGAATGAATTAAATATTTTAATCGTGTTAATTCATTTCTACTAATCACACAGTAGAGAACCTCTTTATCACTTCCAGTGTATCCACCTTTTCCTTTCAAAATGGTTGCACCTCGGTCCATTTCCTTTATGATTTTTGATGAGATTTCTGGTACATGATCCGAAATAATTGTGGCAGCTTTTGCTGCATAAGCTCCTTCTTGTACAAAATCGATAATTCTAGCCCCAACAAAAACAGCAACTAATGTATACATTGCTTTTTCCCTTCCAATATAAAAATAGGAAGCAGCGATGACAAAGGCATCAAAAATAAACATCGTACGACCCATGCCCCAACCAAAGTACTTATGAGCTAATCTAGCAATAATATCTGCACCTCCAGTTGTCCCGCCATAACGGAAAATAATGCCTAAACCAACTCCTACGGACACACCTGCATATAGGGAGGCAAGAAGTAGATCAAGAACAGGTTCTCGAAAATCCTCTGTTAACCATAGGAATAAAGAGACTAAAACAGTGGCAATGATGGTGTAAATCATTGAATTGCGGCCAAGCTTCATCCAACCAATAATGAATAAAGGAATGTTTAAGATAAGGATTACAACACTTGGAGACCAACCAAAGATGTAGTTCAGTAATAAAGAAATCCCAGTAAAGCCACCCTCCGACAAACGATTAGCAATTGTAAAATAATTAAGACCAAAGGCAAAAATGAAGGCTCCGATTGCAATAAAAAAAAGATTCTTAAGATGATAGCTCAAATTTTTAATACTTAAGTTCATAGGACAACTCCTCATGTCAAAATCATTCTCATTATACAAATAATCTCTCGTCAAATGCAAGAATTTCCCATATCTATTGATTTATAAGAAAAAATTGGGTACGATAACGTTATTAAAAATATTGATGAAATGGACACTAGAATACACCGAACTAGTGCTTCAGTCATATATTATCTTATACAAAGGGCTACAGCTAGCAAAAAGGTGTGAAGGCAAATGAGTTCAGGAAGAAAATATCTTTTAGAAGCCTATCATGCCATATTCCAAAATGATTTTCAAAAAGCGATTGATGCTTTTAATAAAGCCATTCGGTGTGAACCAACAAATGCTTCATATTATTACAAATTATCTATCACTTACTCTAGAAATGGAGATATGAAAGAAGCAATAGAAGCAGCCAAAAAAGCTTGCGAACTCCAGTATAACCTAACCTATAGGTACCATCTTCAAATCTTACAGGCCAAAAATCTAGTCATGGTTGCAGTAGATTTGATGAAAAAAGGGATACTTACAGAAGAAATTGAAAATATATTGATTCAAGCTAAAACACTGGATCCTTTAAATATTGAGGCTTACCTTATCTTAGGTATCTATTATGGTGAAAAACAACGACTATCGCAAGCTATAAAGGAATTTAATATGGTATTTGGATTAGATCCATTTCATCAACAAGCAAAAGAACTACGTGAATATTATTCTAAATTGTACAAAGAGGGTGATTGAATGAGCAAAATGAAAGTAATGGTCGCTGGAGCGAATGGCAAGATGGGTCAAGAGGTAGTCAAGATGGTATTAAATGATGAGGAATTAGAATATGTTGGCGGAGTCGATCCAACTGGATCTGATTGTTATCGAACGCTTGAAGAGGGAATCATTGCTGGAAGGCCAGATGTCTATGTTGATTTTACAACGCCACATGTTGTTAAAAAAAATATAGAAATCGCTATGCAAATGGGGGTTAGCCCAGTTGTTGGAACCACTGGGCTTTCTCAAGAGGAAATTTCAACTTTGGACAAGCTAGCGAAAGAGCTTGACATTGGTGGTTTAATTGCCCCAAATTTTGCAATAGGTGCCGTTTTAATGATGAGATTTTCAGAAATCGCAGCAAAATACATGCCCCATGTTGAAATCATTGAAATGCACCATAATCAAAAACTTGATGCACCATCGGGTACGGCAATAAAAACAGCTGAACTGATTAGCAAAAGTAGAAAGAAAATTTACCAAGGTCACTCTGATGAAAAAGAGGTTTTAAAAGGTGCACGAGGTGGGGAATATTCAGGTTTTCGCATTCACAGTGTAAGACTTCCTGGTCTGATTGCTCATCAAGAAGTGATTTTTGGTGACTTAGGTCAGACTTTAACCATTCGTCATGATTCTATTCATCGAGAGTCTTTTATGCCAGGAGTGAATTTAGCCATTAAAAAAGTAAAAAGTTTAAGCGGCATAGTTTATGGATTAGAACATTTATTAGATTAGTCAAGAAATCAAAAGAATAGAGGAGAAAAAAATGAAAATTGCTTTAGTAGCACATGACCGTAAAAAAGATGAATTGGTAAATTTCATGATTGCCTATGAAATTTTTTTTTCAAAACATCAGTTATATGCGACAGGGACTTCAGGAAAGAGGATTATGGAACAAACCAATTTGCAAATTCATCGTTTTCAATCTGGTCCCTTGGGAGGAGATCAGCAAATCGGTGCAATGGTAGCGGAAAATGAGTTGGATCTTATTATTTTCTTTAGAGATCCGCTTACAGCTCAACCCCATGAGCCTGATATTATTGCACTATTACGCTTATGTGATGTTTATGGTATACCTGTTGCCACAAATGTTGCGACTGCTGAAATCCTCGTTAAAGCGATGGAAAAAGGAGATTTTGCCTGGAGAGAGGTTGTACACAAGTATAAAGGAGAATAAATGTTGGAGAAGATTGAAGTTGGAAGAAAAATATTAAAACAACTTAACACGAATAGCTATCAAGCATACTTTGTTGGCGGAATGGTTAGAGACCTTCTCTTAGGAAGGGAAATTCATGACATCGATATCGCAACAAATGCTTTACCCGAAGAGGTGATGCAGATTTTTCCTAAATCAATTCCAACTGGATTGAAGCATGGTACTGTTACGATCGTTGAAGAAGGAGTGCCTTTTGAAGTTACGACCTTTCGTAAGGAGGGTAAGTACCTTGATTATCGTCATCCTTCGCATCTTGAATTTGTCTCTAGTTTAGTTGAAGATTTAAAGAGAAGGGATTTTACCATAAATGCTATGGCCATGGATGTTAATGGTCTATTAATTGACCCATTCCAAGGACAGGCCGCTCTTAAATCTAGGTTGGTTATTAGCGTCGGTAAACCAAAAGACCGTTTTCTCGAAGATCCTTTGCGTATCATGAGAGCTATTCGCTTTGCTTCTCAACTACAATTTCAGATAGAGGAAGAAACAAAACAAGGCATCTTAGAGGTTGGATCCTACTTACAATATATTGCAATGGAGAGAATTAAATCAGAAATGGACAAGATAATGGCTTCAGAAAACCCGGGATATGGAATTTCGGGTTTATTTGAACTTGGCCTGATCCAATATATACGAGGGTTGAAGGATACACGTTTTATAAGCTTATATCCTAAAGAATTGTCTGAATTATTATCTAAAACATCTGATGTCCTCTTACGCTGGGTAATCATATTTTATTTTTTAAAGGAAGAGGAACGGTTGTTTTTATTAAGTGAAATGAAATTTTCTAAAAAAGAACAAGTAAAGATCAATAAAATCTTTAGTGCCTTAACTATGATGCAAGGTGGAATACAACTGATTCAGCTTAAACGTTGCTTGGTTGAATTAGATTTTCAATCGTGTTCTAAAGCCATAGAAATGACCTGGATGTTAGGGCAGATCAGCGAAGAAGAAAGGTTATACTGGCAACAAAAGCTACTCTATACAGATCAAGATTTAAAGGTAAGAAAAATAAAAGATTTAGCCATTACAGGAAATGATCTTCTGCAATTCTTTAATCGCCCAGGTGGGCCTTGGATAAGAGAACTTTTAGAGGAGCTTTTTGAGCAGGTGGTATATGGCCAACTTTTAAACGATCCTAAGATCTTATTAAAGAAATCATTAGAATTAAAAGGGGATCAAAAATGAGGGAAAAGCTAAAGGAAATTTTTTTAAAATCGAATCACCAGTTTATTTCCGGAGAAGAACTAAGTCAACAAATGCAAATTTCAAGAACAGCAATTTGGAAACAAATTGAAGAGTTAAAAAAGGAAGGTTACCAATTTGAAGCCGTAAGAAAAAAAGGGTATCGATTATTAAATGAACCCGATGATATTTCTTCAGAGATCATCCAAAGAGAATGTCACACAAAGATATTTGGGAGCAACGTTGTCTATTTTAAATCAATCGATTCTACCCAGACTAAAGCACATGAATTAGCTAGACAAGGGGCTAAGCATGGAACAATTGTCATTGCGAATGAACAAACAAATGGAAAAGGTAGACTAGGAAGATCTTGGTTTTCTAACGAAGGAAAAGGGATTTGGATGAGTATCCTATTACGCCCCTCTTTTAGTTATAACGAAGCACCTCAAATTACTTTATTTGCCTCTATCATACTTACAAATGCATTAAGAAGTTTATATGGAATTGATATTCGAATTAAATGGCCAAATGATCTGTATTTTGAAAAGAAAAAAATTGCAGGAATTCTTACAGAGATGCATGGAGAGCAAGATCAGATTCACTATTTGATCATTGGAATTGGACTTAATACGCATAAAACCAAATATCCATTGGAACTTAAACAAAAAGCAGGATCTTTAGAAGAATTTATCAATCAGAATCCAAGAAGAATTGAAATTCTATGTAAATTCCTAGAACAATTTGAAAAAAAATATGAGCTATTTCATCAGAAAGGATTTGCACCCTTTTTTGATGAATATAATCAACTTTTATTAAAGAAAGGAACCCCTATCGTTGTTACGCAATCAACATCTTTTATTTATGGTCAAATATATGGGGTAGATGAGAACGGATATTTAATCGTTAAGAAAGAAAATGGAGAAATGATTAAAGTTGTTTCCGGTGATATAACCATCTAAATCAGTTTAGGGTCGTATATTCTTCCTATCTATGACAAACACTGTGGATAGGAAGGGAGGGCTAATTAATGATTCACCATGAGCTATTTGCCCATATGACTCAAACATTGGATCGATTAGGTAAAGAATTTGAGGTTACCAATAGCATAGATGAAGAATTATCTTTATTAGAAAAATATTTATCGATCAAAGAGATGAGTGAAGAGATTACTGGAGAATTAAAAAAATTAAATGAAAAAATACGTCAGTTCGAAAAAGATCATGGTTTGTTAGATATGGATCTTCATGCAATGAAAGATACTGACACGATGACTGAAAAAGATTCTGAAGTCGTCATAAAACTTGATGAAGAGGATTTCATCACTTTTCAAAAGGGTATAGGTTTCTTTGATTTATGGATGTACGATCAAGCTATACTTCATCTTGAGACAACAACGAAGAAATATCCTGATTTTAATTTAGCTCGGTTATATACAGCAATGACCTATTTTAAGAAGAAAGAATACGCTTATTCCAAACGTGAAATTCTGATTCTTTTCAAATATTCAGATGATCCAGACCTTCTTTCTCTTGGACATAATCTATTAGGGATGATCTATGGCCTTAAACGTGATGAAGAACAAGCAATTTATCATTTTAAGAAAGCAATAGAATTAAAGAAGAATTGGACAGAACCTATTTTTAATTTAGCAATGCTTTACTATCAAACTAAGCATTATCATGAATCCATTTCCTATTTGAAAGAATTGGCTCAAATCAATACAAATGATTGGGAAGTCTTATTTTATTTGGGTAAAGCATATCAAAAATTAGGGAAATATGACCAAGCGATTGAATGGCTAAAAAAAACATATACCATTGCCAAACAACCGATGATCGTCCGACAAATCGCCGTTAATTTTGAAAAACGACTTCATTTCGAACAGGCGACACAATGGTATAAAAAATGGCTGGAACTTGAACCTTTTCAACCAGAAGCTTTGCTTGGCTTAGCCAAGAATGAATGGTTAAAAGGGAATAAAGAAACGGGAATGGTTTTATTAAAACAAGCCTTATCCATAAAAAGAGACGATCCTGAAGGGCTATTGTTATTCGCGTGGATGAAAACCGATGCCTTCGATCATAAGCAAGCCTTGAGGGCGTTGAATCATTTATTCCAATTAAATGATGGCAATTCCATTTTTAGTTCCTATATCATTGCAAATTTAGCCAGATTATATTATCTTAATCGAAATCAGCTTAAAACGGATCAATTTTGTTCAATCCTTCTTTCTTCTTCTGATCTAAGAGTGAGTGGATTGGGACACATTGTTAAAGGCTTGATCTATTTAGATCAAAACCAACCTTCAAAATCATTAGAACATTTGGAAAAAGCCTTAATGGCAGGGATTAAGTTTCCCTTCTTAGATTTCTATTTAGGCTATAACCATTATTTACTTGGCCATGTGGAGGAAGCTAAAAATTCTTGGCTAAAGTTGATTCATTAAAGATAAGCCCTTTGTTTTGGGCTTTTTTCTTCTTTCACCTTTTCATATCCTTTATTTCCTAGTATAGTATAAAAGAATGCGTGAAAAGGTTAGAGGTGACACAATTGAATCGCTTTATAGTCATAGATTTAGAAACAACAGGTAATCAGCCGGATAAGGATACCATCATTCAAGTTGGTGCCGTTTTAATAGAAGATGATAAAATCAAACAAACCTATTCTTCTTTTGTATATACCGACAAATTAATTCCATCATATATCCAAGATTTAACTGGAATCAATGAAGATATGCTTAAGAATGCACCAAAAATCGATGAAGTCATGCAAAAGCTGCTTTCTTTATTAGAAGGTTCGGTTTTTGTTGCCCACAATGCCCCTTTTGACTTAGCTTTTATCCAAAATGCTCTAGACCAACTTGGCTACCTCCCATTTTCTGGCCTTGTTATCGATACATTGGATATGTCCAGGATTTTATTACCAATGGTGCAAAGTTATAAGTTAGACTCGATGACACAGGAATTAGAGATTATTCATGAACAACCACACCGTGCTGATGCTGATGCATATGCAACAGCAACTATACTTTTACAATTGTTTAATCGCCTAAAGGAAATGCCATTGGCCTATCTCCAGCGTTTACAAGAATTGATAAAGAACACTCACCACGATTTGTATCTAATCGTAGAAGAAATGACTCATCAAAAAATATGTTTTTATTCTGAAGATGAGCATTATGAGTTGATCAATCAAATCGCCTTGAAAAAAGAAGAGATAGATAATTCTAGGATTCCTACTGAAAAATCAACTAAGTTATCATTCGATCTTATATTTGAAAAAAATGGATTATTATCTGAACGTTTTCCTGATTTTGAAATAAGACCTGCTCAGGAACAAATGGCTTTAGAAGTCATGAATGCTTTTGAGGAAGGATATCATTTAATGGTCGAAGCAGGAACTGGAACTGGGAAATCTTTAGCCTATTTAATCCCTGCTATTTTTTGGGCAAAACAACATGAAGAAAAAATTGTAATTGTTACTCATACAATCAACCTACAAGAGCAGTTATATCAAAGGGATATTCCCTTACTAAAAAAAACCTTACCTTTTGATTTTAAGGCAACGATTTTAAAAGGACGAAATAATTACTTATGTTTAAGAAAGTTTGAACTTCAACTAAATCAATTTCCATATGAAGAACCAAACAAAGAGCAGTCTGTAAATTTATCTCAGATGCTAACATGGGTTGCTCAAACCGAAACAGGCGATGTTGAAGAAATTAACTTATCTTTAAGTGGACGTGATCTTTGGCAACAAGTGAAAAGCGATGCGGATTCATGTTTAAATCGTTCATGCCCTTGGTTTAGACAGTGTTTTTATCATAAAGCAAAACAAAAGGCTCAAAATGCTGATCTTATTATTACAAATCATTCATTGTTATTAACTGATTTAAAAGCTGAACATCGGATTTTACCTGCTTATCAACGGTTGGTGATTGACGAAGCTCATCATTTTAGTGAAGTGGCATCAAAACATTTAGGATTTGAGGTCAATCAATATGTGGTAAACCGTTTATTGCAAAGATTATATAAAGATGCAAAAAATGGTTTTCTTGTTTTGCTTATGAATGATTTGATTCATTCGCAAAATCCAGACTATTTTCCTATTGCCAACTTTATTCAAAACCAGATCATTTCTTTATTACCAAGAATAGAAAATGATTTTCAACTTTATTTTTCAATGATTGGGGATTTTGTGAACAAAGAAGCTTCTGCTCAGGAGAGTGGTCGCAAGACATTAAGAGTTACAGACAAAATAAAAGAACGAGAAAATTGGATCACCATTCAGGAGATCGCGAACAATCTTTATATTCAGCTTACTGACTTAAGCAATTTACTTGAGGATGTTTTGCGCCGATTGAAACATGTTGAAGCAGAAGAAAACATGGTTATTGATTTGAATGGATATCTAAAAGAGATAAAGGAAATGATGTTTGCTTTTTCAGAATGGAATCATCTACAAAATAAAGAAATGGTATTTTGGGTTGAGACAGAAAGTCGTGGAAAAAGATTGAGCTCATACTTATATGCGGCACCGATTGAAGTTGGGTCCTACCTGAAGGAATTCTTATTTGATAGGAAAGAAAGTGTGATATTCACATCAGCAACATTAAGTGTAAATGACTCATTCAACTTTAGTAGTAAGGAATTTGGGTTTGAAGCTGATGATAAAGATTTAAAAAAAATAAAGCTAGATTCACCCTTTCATTACAAGAAACAAGCACTAGTCTGTATACCCAGCGATTTCCCAAATATACAAGAAGTATCTGAACATATTTATATCGAACATTTGGCAAAATATATCGCTGATGTGGCGATTTCTCTTAGTGGAAAAGTTCTGGTTCTCTTTACTTCTCATTCGATGCTACAAAGAACTCATACACTCTTAAAAGAAATTCTAGCACCTTTTCAAATAAAGGTTTTAGGTCATGGCATTGATAGCAACAGTCGTTCTAAACTAACAACGATGTTTACAGAGAACCCGAATACCATTTTGCTTGGGACAAGTAGTTTTTGGGAAGGGGTAGATGTTCCAGGAGAGGCACTAAGCGCCTTAGTTATCGTTCGTTTACCTTTTACCCCACCAAATCATCCGATCAATGAGGCAAAAACAGAGAAATTAAAAGAGAATCATAAAAATCCGTTTATGGAATTATCAGTTCCTCAAGCTATTATTCGATTCAAACAGGGGTTTGGTCGATTAATCAGGACAAAAAAGGATAAGGGTGTTGTCATTATCTTTGATCGTAGGGTAGTTGAATCTCGTTATGGGAAGTCATTTATTAAGTCATTACCCCCAGTGGATATTAAATATCAACCCTTTACAAAAATCATTGCGTTTATTGAGGATTGGATGCAAAAGGAATAAAATTGGTATTTACTCATATAGATAGAGGGTAACATTTCTTTTTGACTAGAAGGTGATTGTTTTGCAATTCACTATCAGAGTCTTCACTGTTATCCTCTTTATTTTTGCTTTTATTTATATTCGTTTACCAGATCAAAAAACCGTCCCTTCAGCCAAATTTATAGAGATTGAGCCTAATGAAATGTTAGTCTCTTTTTTACCACTAAAACAGGGGGAAGCTACTCTCATTCAACTTTCAGATCGAGAATTTTATTTAATTGATACGGGTTCACCTGAGTGTACAGAACAATTATTAACAATGTTAAATCAACATGGAGTTGGGCAATTAAAGGGCTTGATCTTGACCAATCCAAGTGATGATCACTTTGGAGGTTTTAATCAGATTCTCAACCAGTATTCGATACAATCTATCTATATTCCAGAATTAATCTCGTCGACTTTTCCAATTCCCTCTGCTTACCAAAAAAAAATAAAAAAAATAAAAGCTCAGGATGAAATTCAGATCAATCAAAATATAAAAATAGTTGTTCTTTCACCAATCGAACCTCTTTCTCTGTCTCCTCAAGCGAATTCACTTGTTTTTCAATTGATCCATAAAGATGTGCAAATCTTGTTTACAAGCGATATCAATCAAGAAATAGAACAAAGGTTATTAGAACGCTATCCGTTAAAATCTGAAATTTTGAAGGTCAGTGATTTTGGTGGGGTTGCTGGATCTGATGCAACATTTTTGGAAAAAGTGGATGCCCAAGTTGGTATCATTTTCTCAAGTGATCGTGAACTTTATGCATTAAGCGAGGATGTCCTTGAACGGTTAAACGAATCTTGGATGGACGTGATGATTTTAGAAAAAGAAGGAGAAGTGCAAATCCTTAGTAATGGAACGAATTATTCATTAGAAAGAGTTAACTATTGAGGTTAGGTTAACTGATCAATGCAAACAAGCCACAAGCAGGCTTTTTTTTTGTATGATTTTACTATTTCGACGAACACTAACTGAATAGGAGGTGCTTATTAATGCATACCATGTGGAAAGGTTCTATTAGTTTTGGTTTAGTGAATATCCCAATCAGAATGTATGCTTCTACAGAAGAAAAGGAAGTAAAATTTCGCTATCTTCACAGGGATTGCCGTACTCCTTTAAAATACGTTCGTACTTGTCCGACTTGTAATGTAGAAGTGGAATGGGATGATATTGTAAAAGGGTTTGAATATGAGCCAGGGCGATTTGTTTTAATTGACGATGAAGACTTGGATTCGATTAAACCAGAAATCAAGAAATCAATCGAGATCTTAGATTTTGTCAATCTTAGTGAAATTGATCCAATTTATTTTGATAAATCCTATTATTTGTCACCACAAGATACTGGGGAAAAAGCCTATCATCTGCTAAGGCAAGCGATGAATGACACCGGGAAAATCGCCATTGCCAAAATTGCTATCAGGTCAAAACAATCCTTGGCTGCACTGCGTGTCTATCAAAATCTTCTTGTACTTGAAACGATCTTTTACCCAGATGAGGTAAGGGATGTTCAACTTATCCCTGGCATCCCACAAAAGATGAAGCTTGATGATAAAGAATTAAATATGGCTATTCAGTTAATTGAAAATCTTACTGCACCTTTTCAACCGGAAAAGTATACCGATGAATATCGTAAAGCACTTCAAGATCTGATTGCGAAGAAAGTTGAGGGAGAAGAGATTGAACAGGCGCCATCAGCTCCTCAAAAAAATATAATCGATTTGATGCAAGCTTTACAAGCAAGTATCGAACAGACCTCTCCAAATAAAAAGACAACAAGAGGCAGAAAGAAGAAAACAACAGCAAGTTAGGGGTTAGATCATGGAATTCAAACCAATTGTTCCTTTTGAACCGACGATCACAAAGGAGATACCTACGGGGGATAAATGGATTGCTCAGATAAAGTGGGATGGAGTAAGAATTTTATCATATTTTAATGGTCATCATGTCAAACTTTTTAATCGAAAATTAAATGAACGAACAAACCATTACCCAGAATTGATTGACATTCAATCCTATTGTAATGTAAACTCTGTTATTTTGGATGGCGAAGTGATAGCCCTTGGTAATGATGGTAAGCCTTCATTTCACGAAATCATGAAACGAGATGGAATACGCCGGTTAGACAAAATAAAACGTATGCAAAATATTGTACCGATCACCTATATGATTTTTGACATCCTCTATCTTAATGGGGAATGGATTAATAGCTGGCCATTAAAAAAAAGAATAAAGGCGCTTTCAGCGATCATTAAACCTAATCCAACTATACAATTGGTATCCTCTCATCACGATGGTAAGGAATTATTCAATGTTGTGGTTCAACATCAAATGGAAGGAATAGTGGTCAAGAACCTTAACAGTTCATACATCATCAATGGAAAAGATAGTCGTTGGCAAAAGATAAAAAACTATCAAGATTTAATTGCAGTAGTTGGAGGGGTCACCCTTCGCGAGGGGATTGTAAATGCAATTTTATTAGGATTATATGATCAAGAAGGACAGCTTTGGTATATTGGACATGCTGGTACAGGAAAGTTAACACATACTGATTGGAGAAGCTTTACAAAAAAAGTGAAGGAACTTGTGCAAAAAGAACGTCCGTTTATAAATAAACCTGAGCGAATGAATGAGGCAATTTGGATTCGTCCTCAAATCACAGTAAAAGTTAAATTTATGGAATGGACAGAGAATCAAACCCTAAGACAACCAAGTATTCAAGGTTTTGTTGATCATCCAAAAGATGAATGTACTTTCTAAAAGTATGTTATGTAAGAAGGGAATGTTGGTCAGTGAATTCTATCACCATTGATGGGTATCCGGTTCGTATTACAAATCCTGAAAAAATGTTATGGCCAAATTTGGAAATTCGCAAAATTGATTACATTACTAAATTATTAGAACTAGCGCCCTATATATTACCTCATGCTCGAGATCGTTTACTCACAACGATTCGTTTTCCTGATGGCATAGGTGGAAAATCTTTTTACCAAAAGAATATTCCTGTTTATGCACCGAACTGGGTGGAGCGTTACGAATGGAGAGGGGTTCAATATATTCTGCTAAATAATCAGGCAACCTTGGCATGGTTAGCCAATCAAGCTGTTTTAGAATTTCATACGGCGTTTAACCTATATCAAACAGAAGATTATCCAACAGCATTAGTATTTGATTTAGACCCATCTGAAGGACAAATCTTTGACGAAGTAGTTGATATTGCATTAAAGGTTCACGAAACTCTTCATTCTTTACAAATAAAAAGCTGGGTAAAAACCTCTGGGGCAACAGGGTTACAAATTTATATCCCAATAGAAAAGAAATATACTTATGAAACGGCAAGAAAACTTAATGAATTTTTTGCACAATACTTTAGCCAAAAATTTCCTGATATTGTGACAATCGAGAGAATAGTTAATAAAAGGGGGAAAAAACTATACTTTGATTATCTGCAAATGTGGCATGGAAAAACCATAACCATGGTATATTCACCAAGAGCCACAATAGAAGCAACTATTTCCATGCCTGTTGAATGGAAAGAATTAGAAAAAGGAATCACTCCTAAGCAATTTCATTTATTAAATGTAATCGATCGTTTAAAGAAAAAGGGAGACCTTTTTTCCCCATTATTATCCGAATCAGCAAAACAAAATTTAGATCCTATCATACAGTTCTTATCAAAAGGAAAAAATGAAACTTTCTCTGCTGATAAAAAAGGCCTGCAAGGTAGCAGGCAAGAAAGAGGTATAAGGTAGACTAATTTTATTCATACTAAATTTAACAAACATGTTTAAATAGTAAATAAATTATCCTTCATACGAAAATTTCCAATCACTTCATCCTTTGAATCCAGCAAGTCCATTTGATCTTTGAATAGCAAAAACCATGCTGTCATTTCATGAATCTTAATCTGATCTCTTTGATTGACATGTAACGGTGATATTAGACCTTTGGAGATGCTATTCAGGCTTATCACCTCCTTAGGTGTACTGTTATTATTACCTGAAATCTTGCGGATATGAAATCCTATTTCAGGCAGACCCCCATATTTTTGTGATGTCTGTTTTTTCTATCCTTTTTTCACTACTTTAGTCATGTAGCGCGTCTTATGTTCTTAGTGCTAGGGTTTCTGTTTGCACAAAGACTTGACAGAAGTCAAGTTTTCTCTAGTATAATAAGAGAAGAAAAAACTTGGACGAATACAGGAAGAAAATTATACTTAATTTACCGTTAAAAAAGGAAGGTCACTTTATGGGAATTGAATTGATCGCATCAGTAAAAGTCACAGCTACTTCAGATTTATATAAAATAGTGGATCTTTTAAACAAAAATTTAAAATATGACGATCTGATGTTTGGATTAGCAAAAGATGAAAATGATCCAAATTTGATGGTTTTTACCATTTACCGTACTTAAAAAATAAAAGAATTAAAAAGAAAAGTTTATAGGGGATAAAATGAAAAAATTAATTATTAGAACTTTAATCTTGCTGATCATATTGTTAGTTATTGTGTTTGCCTATTTTTATCGAATTTGGGCAAAAGAAAAAAAAATTGAAGAACAAATGGTGATGAAAGCAAGACAAGAGGTTTCTATTTTAGACAAGATAGATGAAATATCCTATTTTACTGGTGAAAAGCAATATTATGTAATTATGGGAAAAGATCATTTAGGTATTCAACTCATCATTTGGCTAAATGAAAATGATAAAATTAATTACCAGTTTTTAACTAATTGGGTAAAAAAAGAGGAGATTGAGAAGAAGGCCTTATCTCTACAACCTAATAGTTCGATTAAACGGATCACACCGGGAATTATGCAGGTAGATCGTTTGATTTATGAGGTACTTTTTAAGGATGACCAAGGAAGATTTGGTTATCAATATTTTGATTTAAAAACAGGGGAACTAATAAAAATGTATTTATTGGGAAAATAATCTCTTTTTAATTTGGCTGTGCAATGTCACAGTCTTTTTTTATTTTTGATGATTTACTATACAACTCTTATGGTAGCAATTACTAAAGAACATATGATATATCATGTGATATACTATTATATGTATTTGATTTACAGATATGGAGGGGCGAAATAAAATGATAAAGAAAAAACCATGGATAGTAACGATCATAATACTTGTATTGTCTCTTGTTGTTTTATTCGGTGGATGGTTTACCTATCAAACCGTTCAAATAAAAAAACCTATTGAAAATGCATTAGCCTCTATTGAAGGGATTATTCTTGATGATTTAAAAATAGATCGAGATCAAATAAACGTAAGTATATCTATTCAAAAAATTGACAACTTTCAGCTGACCTATCACCAAATACAAGATAAATTACAACCCTATCTTGGTAAACGTCAATTAAATTTGGATTTTAAAAGTAAAGGGATTGAGGACGAAAAGTTGATGAAGGCTTGGAGTGAATCCTATTTTTATATTGCACAAGCTATTGATCAACATCAATATAGTTTAATACCCAAAACAATAAATGCCTTAAAGAAGGAATACCTATTAGATAAGGCAAATTATTCTATGGATGAAAATCAAATCTACATTGATCTTCATCAAAAAAATTCTTCTTTATATCTCATTTTGCCTCGAACGAATAATCTGGAGGTGAAAAAGATTGGCTAAACATATTTTTTGGGGAATCATTCCCGCTTTATTTATCTTCTTTGCATTTATTGGTTTAAATATAGGGTCCCTTCTCTTCTTAACCTTGATCGGTGGATTAGCATTTTATCTCACAGAGAAAAAAGGTGGTATACCTGGATTACACCAAGAGATAAAGAAAAAAAATCATATTGTTGGCAAAACCATTATTACTTTTGAAGATATTGGTGGACTCGAAAGAACTAAACAAGAATTAAAAGAGGCGTTAGACTTTTTAATACATTCTGAAGAGATGAAAGAATACGGGATTAGACCATTGAAAGGAATTTTAATGGATGGTCCACCAGGTACAGGTAAGACATTATTGGCAAAAGCTGCTGCAGATTATACGGGATCGGTATTTGTGGCTTCATCTGGTAGTGAGTTTATTGAGATGTATGTAGGAGTTGGAGCACAAAGAGTTCGTGATTTATTTAAAGAAGCAAAAACATTGGCTAAGAAGCAGCAAAAAAATAGTGCGATCATTTTTATTGATGAAATTGATGTAATCGGTGGAAAACGCGACGCAAATAGTCAACGAGAATATGACCAAACCTTGAACCAGCTACTTACCGAAATGGATGGTATCCAAAGTAGAGATCAACCTCAAATCTTAGTTATTGCAGCAACAAACAGAAAGGATATGTTGGATCCTGCTCTATTAAGGCCAGGCCGCTTTGATCGTCATATTTTAGTCGATCTACCTGATAAGAATGCCAGAAAAAAGATTTTGGAAATTCATACTTCAAATAAACCACTAGCGTCAGACGTAGATCTGAATCAAATAGCTATTGAAACGTATCAGTTTTCTGGAGCACAGTTAGAGAGTGTCGCAAACGAAGCAGCGATCTATGCGATGAGGGACAAAAGTAAAGAGATCAAGAGTAAGCATTTTTCAAGTGCGATTGATAAAGTCATCATGGGGGAACAAATGGACCGTACTGCTTCGCAACAAGAAAAAAGAAGGGTAGCGATACATGAACTTGGGCATGCAATTGTTGCTGAAAACGTGAAACCTGGTAGTATCTCGCAAGTTGCTTTGAGACCACGTGGACAAGCATTAGGATATGTTCGTCATAATCCCCAAGAGGAACAATACTTGCATACACGTGAATCATTAGAACAACAGATCATGATTGCTTTAGGGGGTTCGGTTGCAGAGGAGATCTTTTATGGTCACCGTAGTACTGGATCTAAAAATGATTTTGAACAAGCACTAAATTTAGTTAATTACATGATCGATACAGGTTTAACATCTTTAGGAATCGTCAATACTAATTATATTTCGAAGGATAAACTTGAAAAAGAGAGTAATGAGATTTTAAATCTGTTACTACAAAAAACAAGCAATCTGTTACAATCACATAAAGAAGTTATTGTAAAAGCTCTTGAACATCTTGAAAATGAAGAAATACTTTCAGGAGATGAGTTTAGAGAGATGATTCGTCAGCTATCTAATGAAACAATGATAAGCCAAATCGGATGATTTGGCTTATTTTTTAGTGCGCCACGCATGGCGATTAACTAGACGGTGAAAGTCCGTTATGGGGGTATGTAGCAACCAACCATTAGCCTAAGGCAAGGGTGTCCATCGTGAGGTGGAATCTGAAGGAAGCCGGCGGCAAAG
>NZ_BDGM02000015.1:0-72895 GCF_001748485.2 Tepidibacillus sp. HK-1
GAGTGAGGAGCAAGCGTGGATGTGGGCGAATACAAGAAAAGGCTATTGGCGTACTGCTCATAGCCCTATCTTGACAAAAGCCCTATCTAACGAGCGATTTAAGCGAGCTGGATATCTAAGTTTTAGCGAGTGTTATTCTGCGAAGTGACGTGTAAACTTTGGAAGCGCCGTATACCGAACGGTACGTACGGTGCTGTGGGAGGTCGGCTGGTCAAATAATGGCCAGCCTCCTACCCGATTAGTTTGAGGAGGAAACAAAGCATATCAATAAGCATACATTAAAATTAAACAAGGTTAGCTATGGAAATCCATCATGTTATTTTTTGTTTAGAATATAGTAGTAGAAAAAACAAAATAATT
The DNA here is from genome assembly GCF_001748485.2 of Tepidibacillus sp. HK-1. Lineage (NCBI taxonomy): Bacteria > Bacillati > Bacillota > Bacilli > Caryophanales > Bacillaceae > Tepidibacillus > Tepidibacillus sp. HK-1. The sequence continues at coordinate 361 of NZ_BDGM02000015.1, forward strand.
CCCATCTTATGTTTTAGGTTTATTACATTTTGTGTGATGAGGAGAGGAGGCTACTATGGATATATTAAAGCAAATAGCCGATTATCGTGCGAAGGAAAAAGAGTTGGCTTGGGAAGGCACTTTTGTAGATTATTTGCAAATTGTAAAAGAACGTCCTCATGTAGCTCAGACAGCTCATTCTCGAGTTTATCAGATGATTGCAAACAAAGGAAAGAAAATAGTTGATGGTAATAAACAATATGAATTTTTTAGTACAGAACTATTTGGATTAGATAAAGCGATTGAACGATTAGTCGAAGAATATTTGCACTCAGCTGCTAAACGTTTGGATGTGAGAAAAAGAATTTTACTTTTGATGGGACCAGTAAGTGGTGGAAAATCGACAATTGTTACAATGTTAAAACGAGGACTAGAAAAATATACAAGAACAGATGAAGGAGCATTATATGGTATCAAAGGATGTCCCATGCATGAAGATCCTTTGCATTTAATACCAAACGATTTAAGGCCTGAATTTGAAAAAGAATTTGCGATTAAAATTGAAGGGAATTTATGTCCGTTATGTCAACTACAACTTGAAAATGAATATCAAGGAAAAATAGAAAATGTCAAAGTAGAAAGAATCCTATTCTCTGAAGATAAGCGGATAGGAATCGGAACCTTTTCTCCATCTGACCCCAAATCTCAGGATATTGCTGATCTAACGGGTAGCATTGATTTCTCTACGATTGCTGAATATGGATCAGAATCAGACCCAAGAGCTTACCGATTTGATGGTGAATTAAACAAAGCAAATCGCGGTTTAATGGAATTTCAAGAAATGCTAAAGTCTGATGAAAAATTCTTATGGCATTTATTATCTCTTACTCAAGAAGGAAACTTTAAGGCAGGGCGTTTTGCCTTAATTAGTGCAGACGAATTGATCGTGGCCCATACGAATGAGGCAGAATATAAATCCTTTATCAGCAATAAGAAAAATGAAGCTTTGCAATCCAGAATTATCGTAATGCCCATCCCCTATAATTTAAAAGTCACTGAAGAAGAGAAAATATATAAGAAACTAATCTTACAAAGTGAAATCAATGATGTTCATATCGCTCCACATGCTTTAAATACAGCTGCCATATTCTCCATATTAACTCGTCTTAAAGAATCTAAGAAACAAGGAATGGATATTTTAAAGAAACTACGTTTGTACGATGGTCAGGATGTAGAAGGGTTTAATGAGGCGGATCTAGAGGAATTACACAATGAGTATCCTGATGAAGGTATGTCAGGAATCGATCCAAGATACGTGATCAATCGTATTTCTAGTGCTTTAATAAAAGAAGGAGTAAAATGTATCAATGCTCTAGATTTATTAAGGGCATTGAAAGATGGATTGGACCAACATCCTTCTATCACTCGAGAAGAAAGAGAAAAATATTTAAATTATATTTCTATTGCTAGAAAAGAATATGATGAAGCAGCAAAAACTGAAGTACAAAAAGCATTTGTTTACTCTTTTGAAGAATCAGCAAAAACCTTAATGGAAAATTATCTAGATAATGTAGAGGCCTATGTGAATAACTCCAAAATAAAAGATCCAATCACCAATGAGGAACTACCACCTGATGAGCGATTGATGCGATCCATTGAAGAGCAAATTGGGATCTCTGAAAATGCCAAAAAATCCTTTAGAGAAGAGATTTTGATTAGGATTTCTGCTTATGCACGCAAAGGAAAAAGATTTGATTATAAAAGTCATGACCGTTTAAGAGAAGCAATTCAGAAAAAATTATTTGCTGATCTTAAAGATGTTGTAAAAATCACAACTTCAACAAAAACGCCAAACGAAAATCAGTTGAAAAAAATAAACGAAGTGAGTAAAAGCCTAATTGAAAAATATGGGTATTGCCCTGTATGTTCCAATGAATTATTGAAGTATGTGGGTAGCCTCCTAAATCGCTAAAAAAGGAGGGAAACAAATGACAGACCCCCTTTTCATCGTGTCTAAGGAAGACTGGTCACTACACCGCAAAGGTCATGAGGATCAGATGAGGCATAAAGAAAAAGTTCGTGAAGCAATAAAGAAGAACCTTCCTGATCTAGTTAGTGAAGAAAATATTATCTTATCCAATGGGAAAGAAATTGTAAAAATACCCATTCGCTCACTAGACGAATACCGCTTTCGTTATAATTACCATAAACAAAAATTAGGTGGGCAAGGAAAAGGAGATTCTAAAGTCGGTGATGTTTTAGGAAGAGATGCAACTCCAGAACCAGGGAAAGGTCAGGGAGCAGGTGACCAACCAGGTCCAGATATTTATGAGGCAGAAATTACAGTGGAAGAGATTGAAGAAATGTTATTCAAAGACCTTGAACTACCTCATTTAAAGCGAAAGCCAAATCAAGAGATAATCGTAGAGGAAATTCGATTTAATGATGTACGCAAAAAAGGCCTAATGGGGAATATCGATAAAAGAAGAACGATTCTTGAAAACTTAAAACGAAATAGTTTAAAAGGAGAAGCGAAAATCCATCAAATTTCAAACGATGACTTGCGCTTTAAAACATGGGAAGAAATTATCATCCCCCATTCAAAGGCAGTGGTGATTGCCATGATGGACACAAGTGGTTCAATGGGGATGTTTGAAAAATATATTGCTAGAACCTTTTTCTTTTGGATGGTGCGTTTTCTAAGAACAAAATATGAACATGTTGAAATTGTATTTGTTGCTCATCATACTGAAGCAAAAGAAGTGACAGAAGAGGAATTTTTTACACGGGGTGAAAGTGGAGGAACGATTTGCTCATCTGCTTATCGCAAGGCGATTGAAATTATCGACAAACGATATCCACCTGATCGTTACAATATCTATCCTTTTCATTTTTCCGATGGAGATAATTTAACTTCAGATAATGAAAGAAGCGTTTATTATGTGAAAGAACTGATAAAACGTTCAAATATGTTTGGGTATGGGGAAGTAAATCAGTATAATCGCCAGTCTACTCTAATGAACGTTTACAAGAATATAAAAGATGAGAAATTCATCTACGCGGTGATTCGGGAAAAATCTGAGGTTTATCAGGCTTTGAGAACATTTTTTACTAAAAAAGAGCTTCAGGCCGCAGAATAGGAGGTCTGAGTGTGATGATCGATATGAACGAATTAGAAAAGGCAATTGCTGAGATTACGGAAATCGCCAAAGGATTTGGACTTGATCCATTTCCAATGCGCTATGAAATTTGTCCACCGGAGATTATCTATACCTTTGGCGCCTATGGAATGCCAACTCGGTTTTCTCATTGGTCATTTGGTAAAGCCTTTCATCGAATGAAGCTTCAATATGATCTAGGACTAAGCAAAATCTATGAGTTGGTAATCAACAATAATCCAAGTTATGCCTTTTTATTAGAAGGAAATACGTTCACTCAAAATAAGCTGATTGTGGCACATGTTTTGGCCCATTCGGACTTTTTCAAAAACAATATCCGTTTTATGAACACACCAAGGGATATGGTAGAGAGCATGGCTAGAACAGCAGACAGGATACGCCATTATGAAAAAGAATATGGCAGACAAGAAGTTGAGGAATTTATCGATTCCGTATTGGCCATTCAGGAGCATATAGATCCAAGTTTGTTTAAAAAGAAGGATCGGGAAAGAAAGATTGATGAGAAACCTAAACCGAAAAAAACAAGTGAGTATGATGATTTATGGAAAATCGATAAAACCAATGAAACAGCATTAGTGAAAACAGATGAAGAGCAGAAGTTTCCTCCTTTCCCGGAAAAGGATATTGTTCTCTTTTGTGAAGAATATAGTCGAGTTTTAAAAGATTGGCAGCGAGATATTATGACCATGCTCCGTGAAGAAATGCTATATTTTTGGCCGCAGATTGAAACAAAGATCATGAACGAAGGGTGGGCTTCGTATTGGCATATGCGAATCCTACGTGAACTTGATTTAAATGAAGAAGAAACCATTGAATTTGCTAAGTTAAACGCTGGCGTTGTACAGCCTTCAAGAACATCAATCAATCCCTATTATCTTGGCGTCAAAATCTTTGAAGATATTGAAAAACGGTGGGATCATCCTACAAAAGAGGAACAAGAGCAATTAGGAAGAAAGCCAGGAGAAGGAAGAAAGAAAATCTTTGAAGTAAGGGAAATAGATGCAGATATCTCGTTCTTACGAAATTATCTTACGAAAAAACTTGTGAACGATCTAGATCTATATTTATATCAAAAACGTGGGAATGAATGGGTAATTGTCGAAAAGGATTGGGAGAAAGTTCGTGACCAACTGGTTCAGACCAAAGTAAATGGTGGATTCCCATACATTGTTGTGGAAAATGGAGATTATCTTAAAAATGGGGAGCTTTATTTGAAACACCATTACGAGGGAATAGAACTAGATATCCTGTATTTAGAAAAGACTTTGCCCCATGTTTACAAATTATGGGGACGAACGGTTCACTTGGAAACATTCGTTGAAAATAGACCTGTATTATTTTCCTATGATGGAAAGAAGACATTTAGGAAGTTTTTATAATGGTAAAAAGGGCAAATTCAAAGTTTACATTACTTTTGAGTTTGCCCTTTTGTATTCTGAATTAAAAATCAATAAAAACAGGGCCGAAAATGAAAATTCAGCTCTGTTTTTGTTTTCTTTATTATCAAAAACAATTTCTTAATCATTAAATATTCAATTCTTAAAGTTGCTGCTCTTTTTTTCTTCCCGTAAAGCTCCTTTACATGTTCTATATATGCCAATCCCCAATTTGTATTTGTGTTATCCTTGGCCATAGGCTCTCCTTTTAATTTAGGATTTGGACAGGTCTAACAAACCTAATTATAAGGAGTTTTTTTAACGATTCTCAATTCTCTATCCAATCAATTGTATAAACTTACCATTAATGATATAGTTCTATTTAAAAATATGAGTAATAAAAAATTACTCTAAAGGAGTAAGATCGTGATGAATATCAAGATTATTACAGATAGTGCTGCAGATTTATCTAAAAATGTGATAGAGCAATATAATATTGATGTTATACCATTACAAGTATTCTTAAATGATCAACAATTTGAAGATGGGGTTACGATTCAACCAAATGAGTTATTTCAGGGTATGAGGGAAGGAAACGTATATAAGACGTCACAGCCTTTATTAACACGTTTTAAAGATGTTTTTGAAAAATATGCAAAAGAAAAAACTAGCTGTATATATATTGCTTTTTCATCAGGTCTATCTGGTACCTATCAATCTTCTGTCATGATTAAAAATGAGGTGCTCGAAGAATACCCTGATTTTGATTGTGAAATTTTCGATACAAAATGTGCTTCAGTTGGTCTTGGTCTTGTCGTTTTAAAAGCTGCTCAACTGGCTGCAAATGGAAAAAGTAAAGCTGAAATTTTGGAAGCGATCGATTTTTATGCGAATCATATGGAACATGTATTCACGGTTGATAATTTAGAATACCTTTATCGTGGTGGAAGAGTTAGCCTAACAGCAGCGGTTATTGGAGGATTATTAAACATAAAACCAGTTCTTAATGTTGAGGATGGAAAGCTGGTACCAATTGAAAAAATACGTGGTAGGAAAAGGGTTTTTAAACGAATGATTGAACTGATGGAAGAGAGGGGTAACAATCTTCGAGAGCAAACCATTGGGATTTGTCATGGGGATGATGAAGAGGGTGCAGAAACACTAAAAATAATGATTAGAGAGAAGTTTGGAACAGATAAATTTTATGTAAATATCATTGGAGCTGTCATTGGAGCTCATGCGGGTCCAGGGACCCTTTCTGTTTTTTTTCTGAATAAAGAGGCAAAATAATACTTAAACGAAATTTAGTTTTTCTTTTGATGAATATTATGACCCAGAAAATCTTAGTGAAAAAGGATATACTCTTTTTTTAAAGATTAAAAAAGTATAACTTTCTTCCATTTGTCATTTATGGGTTTGTATATTCCATAAGCTGCGACATAGCGTGACTAGCAGCTTTAGCTGTGTAGCACGACTTGTACACTTTGTGTGCCTTCAGAAGTGCCCTTTTCTCCGTAATCTTTATTCATAGAAGGGCACGGATGACGGAGCGCGATGGAATATACAAACCTTTTTTATTTTGTGAAATATATCACAAACAGGTGTTTTACCTTCAAAGAAGAGTTATTTTCCCATTGGGAAAAACATTATTACTATTTTAATTAAATAAAGAACTCCTCACAATTTCATCACAAAATGTGGCTATTTTGTGAATATTTAATCAAACTTATGGTAGAATTGTGATGATAGGTTTATAATCAGAATTGAAAAGAAGTTATTCTAAATTAGAATGACTTCGAAAGTAATAGGACTTATATTTTAAAAAAATTTATAGGAGGGGAAAGAAAATGATTAAATTTTTAAAGGAAAATGTGTATGCTTCTTATGTTTTAACTCTTGTTCGTCTTTATCTAGGGTATGAATGGATTCAAGCAGGGTGGCATAAGCTTACAGGTGCAGAACCATTCAATGCACAAGGATTTTTAATGGGAGCTGTAAAAAAGGCAACAGGTGATCATCCAGTAGTTCAAAGTTGGTGGGCAAATTTCTTAGACGCATTTGCTATTCCAAACGTAGGATTATTCAACTTCTTAGTCCCTTACGGTGAATTTTTAGTAGGTTTAGGACTTATCCTTGGAGCATTAACGACAGCGGCAGCATTCTTTGGTATCTTAATGAATTATGCATTTATGTTTAGTGGTTCTACAAGCACAAACGTACAAATGTCTTTACTCACTATTTTCATTTTGGTTGCAGGATTTAACGCAGGTAAAATTGGCTTAGATCGTTGGATTATTCCTTACATTAAAAAAGCAGTTAAAAAAGATGCAACATTAGAAGCGTAAAAAACATTCATAAATTTCACTTCCATAAAATAACCCTCCTGTTTTTAGGAGGGTTATTTGCGTGATCTTAATGAACAACTATCCTTTCAATCGTGGTGAAATTGATTTGTAATATTGTCCCTTTTCTACATATTCTCTTCGAATTCGTTCCATCTCTTTTATTTCTTCTTCCGTTAATGGTCTTATGATATTAACTGGATGTCCGAAGGCTAAGGTGTATGGAGGAATTTTTTTTCTAGGTGGAACGAGACTTCCAGCACCAATCATTGCACCTTCACCAATGTCAGCCCCATCTAAAATAATGGATCCCATACCAATAAGGGCACCCTTTCTAATCGTTGCACTGTGGAGAAGAACACGGTGTCCTATTGTTACATTATCTTCAATGATGAGCGGCGTATTAGGGCTTTGATGAAGAACAGAGTGATCTTGGATATTAACACGATTACCAATGATCGTAGGTGCTACATCTCCTCGGATCACGGTATGAAACCAAATACTAGATTTTTCACCGATCGTTACATCTCCAGTAACGATTACGGAATCTGCAATAAATGCGCTAGTTGCAATCAATGGACTTTTTCCTTTATAGTTGTATAGTATCATTAATTTATCACACCTTTTGAAATCATTATTCTTGGTTCAACGAAAGTCGATAGAAGTTTTTTTTACAATAAGTGTAGCAAAAAATGATCAAGATATACAAATGAAAGTTGGTGAGGCTTGGATGTACGATTGTATTGTGATCGGTGGTGGACCTTCAGGATTAATGGCTTCAATTGCAGCTGCTGAAAAGGGGGCCAAGGTTCTTCTTCTCGATAAGGGAAACAAGTTAGGTCGTAAATTAGGCATATCTGGTGGTGGCCGCTGTAATGTAACTAATCGGATGCCTGTGAATGAGCTGATTCAACAAATTCCGGGTAATGGGCGATTTCTATATAGTGCATTATCAATGTTTAACAATGAAGATATTATTATCTTTTTTGAGAAACTGGGAATAACGCTGAAAGAAGAGGATCATGGGCGAATGTTTCCTGCTACTGATAAAGCTCAAACCGTGGTCAATGCTTTAGTCAATAGGGTAAAAGAGCTAGGGGTAGAGATTCGCACAGATGCTTCAGTTAAGACTGTTCATTATCATGAAGGTCGTACAACTGGAATTGAATTAAAAAATAGGGAAGTGATTCTAGCAAAAACAGTGATTATAGCAGTAGGTGGGAAATCTGTCCCCCAAACGGGTTCGACCGGTGATGGGTATGCATGGGTAGAAAAAGCTGGGCACACCATTACAGAGCTGTATCCGACAGAAGTACCAATTACCTCAAGCGAATCATTTATCCAAGAAAAAGTATTACAAGGCTTATCTTTACGAAATGTGGGTCTTTCTGTTTTAAATGAGAAGGGAAAGATTATCGTAACACATCAATTGGATATGATTTTTACCCATTTTGGAATTAGTGGGCCTGCAGCATTACGTTGTAGTCAATTTGTTGTAAAAGAATTGAAAAAGTCAAACGATCGTACTGTTACCATGATGATTGATCTTTTTCCTGATAAAAATGAAGAAGACGTCGTACAAGAGATCACATCAGTTCTGGAAAAGGAGCCAAAAAAGGCAATCAAAAACGCTCTGAAAGGTTATATTCCAGAACGTTATTTGTTATTTTTACTAGGCCATATAGGTATTGAATCTGATATGATTTATGCTTATTTAGCAAAGGAAAAAATAAGATGGTTAGCTAAGACAATTAAAGGTTTTACCTTCAAAGTAAATGGTACTCTCTCGATTGAACAAGCCTTTGTTACCGGTGGTGGAGTATCCATCAAAGAGGTGGATCCAAAACGAATGGCCTCAAAAAAAATGAAAGGTCTTTATTTCTGTGGAGAGATTTTGGATGTACATGGGTATACAGGAGGATTCAACATTACAGCAGCTTTTGTAACAGGTCATGTGGCTGGAAAAAGTGCGGCAGAAGAAGCGATTCAGCAACCATAGTTGAACGGTATTCTGTATATGTTTGCTTAAGCTCAAGTTGCTTGTAACACTAAATTTCCGCTTGTTCAGTTAAGATAAGTGGTCCTTTTTTTGTGATGGCAATGGTATGTTCATACTGTGCAGATAAACTTCCATCTACTGTTTTAGCCGTCCATCCGTTAAGCTCCATTCTTGTTTGGTAAGAACCGATATTTATCATAGGCTCAATTGTAATGACCATTCCTTCTTTTAATCTAGTCCCTTTCCCAGGGGTTCCAAAATGAGGGACATAGGGAGTTTCGTGAATCGTTGGACCTAAACCATGCCCGGTAAAATCTCTAACCACTGAAAATCCCTTCGATTCTACAAAACTTTGAATCTCGTAACCAATATCTCCTAAGCGATTTCCAATCACTGCTTTTTGTATTCCTCGGTATAAAGCTTCTTTTGTCACTTCTAATAATTCCTTAGCTTCTTTGGAGATTTTCCCAACCGGGTAAGACCATGCCGAATCAGCAAGATACCCATTAAAATTAACCACCATATCAATAGTAACAATATCTCCCTCTTTTAATGGGTTTGCATTAGGAAAACCATGACAAATTTCATCATTCACAGATGCACAAGTAGCAAAGGGATAACCTCGATATCCTTTTTGTTCTGGTGTAGCCCCATGTTTTTTTAAATAATCCTCAACAAATAGGTCAATCTCTAAAGTAGTGATTCCTGGTTTGATCATTTTAGCAATTTCTTTATGACAAGAAGCTAATAGTTCCCCTGCTTTTTTCATCATACTGATTTCTTTTTCACTTTTGGTGTTCACAGATAAACCTCCATTTCTAATTTTAAGGTCATATCACTATTTTATGCAGTATCTACTTCTTTCTACATCATTTTTTGACTTAGTGAATGAATAAAAAGGCTAATGTCAAAACTAAAAAAATGGAGATTAAACATAAAGGAGTACAAGCAGTGAATATTAATCCTTATCAATTATTTACATTGATCGTCTTTTTTGAATCGAGTACCGCTATTGCTGTTGGTACCGGTTCTGGTGCGAAGCAGGCAGCTTGGATAGCCATTCTGATAGGAATGTTTGCTGGTATACCATTATTTTTACTTTACCATTATCTATATCAAAAATTTCCTGAAAAACCTTTGATTAGTTATTCGCAAATGATTCTAGGCAAATATTTAGGCTGGCTCATTGGAATCATATACGTTCTATATTTTATTTATATTGCTTCAAGAGACTTAAGGGATTTTGGTAGCTTAGTTGGGGTTACCTTACTAGCTAATACCCCTTTATTGATTGTAAATATGTTTATGATTGTAGCTGTAGCTTATGCGATAGGAAAGGGAATAGAAAAATTAGGAAGACTAGCTGAATTTTTCTTTATTCCAACCATTATTCTTTCAACAGTCTTTATCACTGCGTTTCTTTATTTCTCTAAAGTGATTGAATGGAATCGATTATTGCCATTTTTAGGAGATGGGTGGAAATCGGTTCTCACAACAGCATTTCCCTTAACATTTACCTTTCCCTTTGGAGAAATGATCGTATTTACGATGATCCTGCCTAATCTCAGCCAAAAGAAAATGGCATTAAAAACAGGATTGGCAGGAATGGTTTTTAGTGGCCTTCTGATAAGCAGTGTACTTGTTCTAGAAATTATGGTTCTTGGAACCTATGAAATTCAAAACTCTCTATTTCCACTCATCCAAACTGTTGGATTAATACATATTGATTTTTTAACTCGCTTAGATGCGATTGCGGTTATCATATTATTATTCGGCGTTTTTTTTAAAGTTTCGGTTTTTTACTATGCAGCTCTTCTTGGAACAGCAGATTTGTTTAAAATAAAAAACAAGAATCAACTGCTTATTCCAATTGGTTTTATCATTCTTCTTTCTTCAATCCTAATAGCAAGTAATATTTCGGAACACCTAGAAGAAGGTCTAAAAATTGTTCCCTATTATCTTCATCTTCCTCTTCAAGTAGGGATTCCTCTTCTTCTATTCGTTGTGACTTTGATTCGAAATCGTTTGAAAACGAAACATCGAATGAAGAATGGTTAATAAAAACAGGATAATTAGAACAATTAATTCACTAAGATTCATGTGTAAAATGGCCTCGACCATTTGATTGGTAGCCTTTTTCAGTGGTATTCCCATTAATATATCCATCAAGATATCGATGCTTAAAGATGAAATAAGCAAGAGCAAAAAGATTCCTAAACCTTTCACTTTCATTTTTTTCCTCTTTTCTATGTGATGGTTTTATTTTTCCCTTTATTGATGGAAATATTAAAACAAGCCATTTTTGTTGCATTTTTCGTTTAGCAATTAGGTAGATGAGTGACATTTCAGATGGTAAAAAATTTGCTCCACAAAAGTAATAGGAATTTGTTACGAAGTAAGACGTTACTTTTGTGGGTTTTGCTAACACCTTTTAGGCGAATGCAGAATACGATGAGGAGAGGGAATAAAAAAGAAGGAGGGAAAAAGATTGCAGATCCATGTTGTTCGTAGAGGTCAAACATTATTTGGAATTGCTCAAGCATTTAATACGACTGCTCAAGCGATTACTGTGGCCAATGAAATACCCGATCCTAACCGATTAGTCGTAGGGCAAGCATTGGTTATTCCAATTGTTGGAAGATACCATTGGGTTCAACCTGGCGAATCTTTGTATAGTATTGGACGACGTTATAATATTAGTCCTAGTGAGCTGGCAAGAGTTAATCGGATATCACTAACAAAAATACTTCCTATTGGTTTTAGGTTATATATTCCCCCAAGACCAAAACCTACGATTGAAGTCAATGCTTACCTTGAACCGAGGGAACGAATTACACCTGCCCAAAGACAAGAAGTAAGAAGGGTAGGGAGGTACTTAACTTATTTAGCACCATTTAGTTTTAGGGCAAATCGAGACGGTTCATTGACTCCGCCTCCACTCGATGATATTCCTAACATTGCCCGCTCTTTAGGGATTACGAATATGTTAGTTGTTACAAATCAAGAAGCAGAACAATTTAGCAAGGAGCTAGCACATATTTTATTTACGAATGAGAGCATATCTAATCGTTTCCTTAGTAATATTATCAATACCGCTAATCGTTTAGGTTTCAGGGATATCCATTTCGATTTTGAATTTATTGATCCGAACGATCGAGAGGCATACAACCAGTTTTTAAGAAGAGCTCAAAGCAGACTAAAACCAGCTGGCTTTTTATTGTCTACGGCGTTAGCCCCAAAAACAAGTGCGGCACAAATAGGTGCTTGGTATACTGCACACGATTATAGAGCTCATGGTCAAATCGTTGATTTTTCCGTTCCCATGACGTATGAATGGGGATATACTTATAGTACACCACAGGCAGTTAGCCCTATTGGACCAGTTCGTCAAGTGATCCAATATGCTTTAACAGAAATGCCTGCCAAAAAGATTATGTTAGGGCAGAACTTATATGGTTATGATTGGCGAGCCCCCTTTAGGTATGGTGGAGAAGCAGCAAGAGCATTAAGCCCTCAGCAAGCGATTGAATTGGCTAAGAGAGAAAATGTAGCGATACAATATGATACCCGTGCCCAAGCTCCATTCTTTAAATATGTAGATGATCAAGGACGAGAACATGAAGTATGGTTTGAGGATGCAAGGAGTATTCAAGCTAAATTTGACTTAATCAAACAATTAGGGCTAAGAGGAATTAGTTATTGGAAATTGGGACTTTCCTTCCCGCAAAATTGGCTGCTTCTAGAGGATAATTTCAATATCACCAAAAGATAATCATTACCTTATTTCTTCAGTGAATCCTGAAGCTATAAAAACTTTCTTCCATTTGTCATTTAAGGGTTTGTATATTCCATAAGCTGCGACATAGCGTGACTAGCAGCTTTAGCTGTGTAGCACGACTTGTACACTTTGTGTGCCTTCAGAAGTGCCCTTCTCTCCGTAATCTTTATTCATAGAAGGGCACGGATGACGGAGCGCGATGGAATATACAAACCTTTTCTTATACTATTATGGGCTATTTATTGAACAAATGGTGAACAAACATGATCCATTAAAAATAAAAAGAAAACGAGTGTAAACGGTTTAAATTGAAGATAAATTGCTCTAATTTCGTTAAATCAACTTTGTGTATAGAGTTAATACATATTAAGATAAAAACAACAATAACATGTGAAATATTTCACAATAAAACAGAATAATTAAACCTATATAAATTTGAAGGCGCCATTTATAGTTGATAAGTTGTTGTTATAAGTAGGTTTATTTAATATTTTAGAAACAAATGAACATTTTAATTCTTTTGCTTGTTACAATTTATTGTGTATTTATTCACATTAAAAATGGAGGAGAGCATAATGGAAAAAGTGCTTGAGAAAGCAAATCATCAAAATGAAAAGATGCAAGATGAAGGGAAAGAGATGGTTCAGACTACAATTGATGAATTAGTAAAAAACGCTAAAATCGCTTTACAAGAAATGATGAAATTGAATCAAGAACAAATTGATGAGATTGTAAAGCAAATGGCTTTAGCTGGATTAGATCAACATATGCCACTTGCTAAAATGGCAGTTGAGGAAACCAGAAGAGGAATTTATGAAGATAAGATCATTAAAAATCTGTTCGCTACAGAATACATCTACCACAGTATCAAGTATGACAAGACGGTAGGGATCATCGAAGAAAATGAACTAGAAGGCTACTTTAAAGTAGCAGAACCAGTGGGTGTTATCGCAGGGGTTACACCGGTAACCAATCCAACATCTACAACGATGTTTAAAGCAATTATCTCTTTGAAAACAAGAAATCCAATTATCTTTGCTTTTCATCCCTCTGCACAGAAATGTAGCGTAGCAGCTGCAACAGTTGTTCGGGATGCAGCAGTAAAAGCTGGTGCTCCAAAAGATTGTATTCAATGGATCGAAACGCCTTCGATTGAAGCAACACAATTATTAATGAATCATCCAGGCGTTGCGCTTGTATTAGCAACAGGTGGTTCAGGGATGGTCAAATCTGCTTATAGTACAGGAAAACCTGCATTAGGTGTGGGACCAGGTAATGTACCCTGTTATATAGAAAAAACAGCCAATATTAAACAAGCGGTAACCGATTTAATTCTTTCCAAGACCTTTGATAATGGAATGATTTGTGCTTCTGAACAAGCAGTTATTGTAGATCAGGAAATAGCAAAAACGGTTAAACAATATATGATGGAAAATCATTGCTACTTCTTAAACAAAGAAGAAATAAAAAAACTTGAGAAACTTGTAATCAATCCAACCACTTGTGCAGTAAATGCATCGATTGTTGGTCAATCACCTATAAACATTGCAGAGCAAGCAGGCATTCAAGTACCAAAAGAAACCAAGATGTTAGTTGTTCCGCTAGAGGGAGTAGGAGAAGAATACCCCCTTTCTCGAGAAAAGCTTAGCCCAATTCTTGCTTACTATGAAGTAAAAAATGTGGATGAAGGAATTAAGCGAGCTGAAGAAATGGTCTTGTTTGGCGGGATGGGTCACTCTGCTGTGATTCATAGTCAAAATGATGAAGTGATTCAAGCATTTGCTAGTCGAATTAAAACAGGCCGACTCATTGTTAACGCACCATCAACTCATGGAGCGATTGGGGATATCTATAATGCCAATATTCCATCCTTAACCTTAGGGTGTGGCACTTATGGATCGAATTCAACAACAGATAATGTATCCTCTGTCAATTTAATTAATGTTAAAAAGGTAGCTAGGAGAAAAGTAAATATGCAATGGTTCAAAATTCCATCCAAAATCTACTTTGAAAGTGGTTCTGTTCAATATCTAGAAAAAATGCCTGAGATTTCTCGAGCATTAATCGTAACTGACCCCATGATGGTGAAATTAGGTTATGTGGATCGGGTCTTATATTATCTAAGAAAACGACAAAATTACGTGCATAGCGAAATCTTCTCTGAAGTAGAGCCAGATCCATCTGTAGAAACCGTCTTAAAAGGAGCCGAATTGATGCGTCAATTCCAACCAGACGTGATTATTGCTCTAGGTGGTGGCTCAGCAATGGACGCAGCAAAAGGCATGTGGCTATTCTATGAATATCCTGGAGAAAAATTCGAGCATATGAAACAAAAGTTTATGGATATTCGAAAAAGAGTTTATAAGTTCCCTAAACTTGGTGAAAAAGCAAAATTGGTTGCTATTCCAACAACATCAGGTACAGGTTCAGAAGTAACTAGTTTTGCGGTGATCTCAGATAAGAAAAATAATATTAAATACCCACTTGCAGATTATGAATTAACACCAGATGTTGCGATTATTGATCCAGATTTTGTGATGACAGTACCAAAGAGTGTAACAGCCGATACTGGTATGGACGTACTCACTCATGCGATTGAAGCATATGTCTCGGTGATGGCGAATGATTATACGGATGCACTTGCAATGAAAGCAATCCAATTAGTCTTTGAATATTTACCAAAAGCCTACCACAATCCCAATGATAAAGTGGCCAGAGAAAAAATGCATAATGCTTCTTGTATCGCGGGTATGGCGTTTGCTAACGCATTCCTTGGTATCAATCATAGCTTAGCTCACAAATTAGGTGGAGAATTCCATATTGCGCATGGTAAGGCAAATTCAATTCTTCTTCCCTATGTGATTCGCTATAACGCAACAAAGCCAACTAAATTTGTCTCATTTCCTAAATACGATCACTTTATTGCCAATGAAAGATATGCTAAAATTGCTAGAATGCTAGGATTAAAAGCGAGAACAACAGAAGAAGGAGTGCAAAGTTTAATTGAAGCCATTATTCAGTTAGCAAAAGAATTAAATATGCCACTCACCATTAAAGAAGCAGGAATCGATGAGAAAACATTCGAAGCGAAAGTGGAAGAGTTAGCAGAAAAAGCGTTTGAAGATCAATGTACAACAGCAAATCCAAGATATCCACTTGTAAGTGAACTAGCAACGA
The DNA here is from genome assembly GCF_001748485.2 of Tepidibacillus sp. HK-1. NCBI lineage: Bacteria > Bacillati > Bacillota > Bacilli > Caryophanales > Bacillaceae > Tepidibacillus > Tepidibacillus sp. HK-1. Next base: position 16,191 of record NZ_BDGM02000015.1, read on the forward strand.
TTTACCGAGAGGCTTTTCAAGGAAAAGGAATTGTATAAGATTTTAAAAGGGGCTGAATACTAATGATCAGTGAAAAAGTAATTCCAGCTTGGGCTGGATTTAAAGCAGGTAAATGGATGGAAGAGGTGAATGTTAGAGACTTTATTCAATTGAACTATACACCATATGATGGGGATGGAAGTTTTCTAGCAGGGCCATCTGATCGTACTAAGAAACTATTAGACAAAGTATTTATTTTAATCGAACAAGAGAGAAAGAATGGGGGAGTACTAGATGTTGATACGGCAACCCCATCTACGATTACCTCCCATGGTCCAGGATTTATCGATAAAGATTTAGAAGTGATTATAGGATTACAAACTGACGAAGCTTTTAAACGTTCTATTCATCCAACGGGCGGTATTCGCATGATTGAGGCTGCTTGTGAAGCCTATGGCTATGAAATGGATGAAAAGGTTCAGGAGATTTTTACGAAGTATCGTAAAACCCATAACCAAGGGGTATTTGATGCATATACAGAAGAAATGAAAAAGGCGAGAAAAACTGGGATTATTACCGGTTTACCAGATGCTTACGGTAGAGGCAGAATTATTGGGGATTATCGTCGTGTGGCATTATATGGAGTCGATTTCTTAATCGAACAGAAAAAACAAGAAAAAGCGGCAACAGAAGATGACTTTATGTCTGAAGATACGATTCGCCTTCGCGAAGAATTAACGGAGCAAATTAGTGCATTAAAAGAATTAAAGGAAATGGCATTATCTTATGGTTATGACATTTCAAAACCAGCAACCAATGCAAAAGAAGCAATACAATGGCTTTATTTTGGTTACTTAGCGGCTATTAAAGAGCAAAACGGGGCAGCTATGAGTATTGGCAGAATTTCAACCTTCTTAGATATTTATCTTGAAAGAGACCTTCAAAATGGGTTGATCACTGAAGAAGAAGCTCAGGAAATGATTGACCAACTTGTTATTAAGCTTCGTATCGTTAAATTTTTCCGTACTCCAGAGTATAATGAACTCTTTAGTGGTGATCCAACTTGGGTAACGGAATCCATCGGTGGAATCGGTGAGGACGGTAGACATTTAGTTACCAAGAACTCTTATCGTATTCTTCATACCTTATATAATTTGGGACCTGCACCAGAACCCAATTTAACGGTATTATGGTCCACTCAGTTACCAGAGAACTTTAAAAAATTCTGTGCTCAAGTCTCGATTGATACTAGTTCCATCCAATATGAAAACGACGATATCATGCGACCAGAATATGGTGATGATTATGGGATTGCTTGCTGTGTATCTGCCATGAGGATAGGAAAGCAAATGCAATTCTTTGGTGCAAGGGCAAATCTTGCAAAAGCATTACTCTATGCGATCAATGGTGGAATAGACGAAAAGAGTGGCGATAGAGTTGGGCCTTATTTTGAGCCAATTGTCGACGAAGTACTTGATTTTGATACTGTGATGGAACGTTATGACAAAGTATTAGATTGGCTAGCTAATCTTTATATGAAGACTTTAAATGTAATCCACTACATGCATGATAAATATTCTTATGAACGGATTGAGATGGCATTACATGACCGTGATATCTTAAGAACGATGGCATGTGGAATCGCCGGGCTTTCCGTTGTTGCAGACTCTTTATCTGCGATTAAATATGCAAAAGTAAAACCTGTACGTAATGAAAATGGCTTAACGATTTCATATCAAATTGAAGGAGATTATCCTAAATTTGGAAATGACGATGAACGTGTTGACAGCATAGCTTCAGAGCTAGTGGAAAGGTTCATGAATAAATTACGTCAAAATAAAACTTATCGTAACGCATTACCAACCATGTCGATTTTAACCATTACATCCAATGTCGTCTATGGTAAGAAAACAGGGGATACGCCTGATGGAAGAAAAGCAGGAGAACCTTTTGCACCAGGAGCAAATCCAATGCATGGCAGAGATATAAAAGGTGCTGTAGCTTCTTTCAACTCGGTATCCAAGCTACCTTACGAACATTCTCAAGATGGAATTTCTTATACCTTCTCGATCGTGCCAAAAGCACTGGGAAAAGAAGAAGAAAGTCGTAATTCCAATTTAGTTGCGCTCTTAGACGGTTATGCTTATCAAAGAGGGCACCATGTGAATGTAAACGTCTTTGACCGAGAATTATTACTAGATGCAATGGATCATCCAGAAAAATATCCACAATTAACGATTCGTGTATCTGGATATGCGGTCAACTTTACCAAATTAACTAGAGAACAACAATTAGATGTCATTCATCGAACATTTCACGAAAGTATGTGATAGCAATGAAAGGGTATATTCATTCTGTAGAAACCTGTGGGACTGTAGATGGCCCTGGTATCAGATTTGTCGTTTTTATGCAGGGCTGTCCTCTTCGCTGTCAATATTGCCATAATCCTGATACATGGCAGTTGAAAGATGGAAAAGAAACCGAAGTAGAAGAGTTAATGAAAGACATTAGAAAATACATCCCCTATATGAAATTTTCTAATGGAGGGGTTACCATCTCTGGTGGAGAGGCCACCATGCAAAAAGATTTTGTTATCGAATTGCTGAAGCGTTGTAAAGAAGAGGGAATTCATACAGCAATTGATACATCAGGGTTTGTTTGCTTGGAAGATGCCAAAGAAATCCTCGCTTATACCGATTTAGTTTTACTAGATATCAAACATATCTCAGCGGAAAAGCATCTGCAGATTACAGGGGTTTCTAATGAATGGACCCTACAATTAGCAAAGTATTTACATGAGCAAAAAATCCCCTTTTGGATTCGTCATGTGCTTGTACCTGGAATCACCGATAAAACCCAAGATCTTCAAGCTTTAAGAGCATTTATCAATACAATCTCATCCGTAGAAAAGGTAGAAGTATTGCCATATCATACAATGGGAAAATACAAATGGGAAAAACTTGGTTTACCAGAACCATTGCCTGGTGTGAAACCACCAACAGAGGAACAAGTAAAAAGAGCAGAACAAATTCTCGTTCCTCGAGTCACAAATCAATTGGTTGTATCGTAAACAAAAAAACGAAGCATTAGTTGAGGAAGCCTGATTTAAACTGGCTTCCTCGTTTTTTTCCTTCTTTATCTATTATCTTTTTTATAACCGTTTCTGTTTAAAATAGCTGATTGCTAACAAGATGGATGGGATTACAAAGCCAAACAATAGGGCATAAGGTGTCCATGTCGTTGTAGCAAATTCAAAGGTTTCAACAATATTTTTATTTAGAATGACAGATAAAGCAACCACGATAAAGACTAATGGCATGACAATAGGACGATAATCAGATAAATGGAACACCTGAGCGATTACTAATATTCCTGCATAAAAGCTGATTGTCATTTTTATAAAGATCATTAACATATAGGATAAAGCAATAACTGCTTCCACTCTTGTTAAAAATCTTCCAACATCAATCAATCGAGCCATATTAAATGTAGCAAAAAGGGACATTTCGGTTGGGCGAACATTTAAAACAAGGATCGTACCTAATACCACAAAAAATAAAGATAAGCCACCTACGACTACTCCGCTGATAAAAACAGATTTGATTCGTTTTCGTTGATTCACAAATGGGAGAATCATTAAAAATGCAATCGTTTCTGCAAAGGGAAAACCAAGGGTAGGAACGGTCCCCCTTAATACAGGTTTAAAACCCTCTGCAAAGATGGGATACACATTTTTAAATTTCATTTCAGGAATCAGTAAAAAGAGGGTGATCCAAAATCCTCCTGATGTAAAAAGAGAAAAAAATTCATTGGAACGCCCTATTCCTTCAATTCCTTGATTTATGACCATATAGAGTAATACTCCCGCCATTATGCTGAAGAGAATCATTGGTGTCTCAGGGAAAATAGCTGTTGTGACAAAATCAGTTGCATTCCGCATGACAAGTGCAGAAAGATGGAGAAAGAACCAAGCATAAAGCAAACCAATACCTTTCCCCAACATTGTTCCAAGAAGCGTCTCTGTAATTCCAACTAGGGTTTGATTTGGGAATTGTTCAGCTAAAGAAACCATAATATAAGTTAAACCAATTGCCAAAAGTGTTCCTAAGAACATCGAGATCCAACCATCTTGCTTTGATTTAGCAACGATGGTTGAAGGTATGATCAGCAAAGCACTACCAATGGTAAAATTAACCTCTAATAACCATAGTTGAAACCGATTGATCACTCCATTTTCTAACATAAGTGGTTCCTCCATATAGAAGTAAGTTAGCTTAATAGCTTATCTATCCAATGTTTGATTGGTTGAAAAATTAGTCTTAAGCCATTGGTTGGATTGGGAATGTAGAGATCTAACATTTTACCAATCGATAGATAAGCTGCAATCGCCATTAACCCTAGATATACATAGGCATCCCTCTTTTGTTTTTTCACCAAGAGATTCTTCACTTGTCGGTAAGAGATGATGATGATCAAAAAACCTAATCCTACAACCATCATTTATTTCCTTTCATTTCGATTTGGAATGATTTATTTTTCATTCCTATTTCTCCTATTGTTGTATTCACTTTAACATGAACTGTTAAATCGACAAATTCCTTTTCCCAGTCTTTTTTCAAGGTTTTCCATTCTTTTGAATGCTGGCGTTCAAAGGCTTCACCAAAACCAAAAATATCAACTTTATAGCTCTTTTGCACCTTTTTCAGAACATGCTCTATGTTCTTTTTGACTGTAGCATTGGTAGCCTTCTCTAAGTCTTTAATCACCGATTGTTTCGTTAAATCAATGGGGCCTAGGACAGATCCAACATTGGCATCGATTTTTATTTCTAAGTTAACCTCAGGCTTGCCATGAATCAATGTTGTTTTTATTTTTGTTTTAGAATTTATGATTTCAATCGAATGGTCTTCTCCTTGATAGGGAACAACGATGACAGTCTTATCAATTTCATCGGTTACCCAAAGAACTGCTCTTGCTTCCTCGCTATTTAGATAACCAATCACCTTATCTTGTTTAAAGACAGCAAATCCTTCAGTCTTGATCACTGATTCCTGTTTTGATGCTTGTGTTGCTTCTAAGGTATCCTTTTTTGGATTGATCGGGTTCGAGACAAAGATATAGGGAACAATTGCACTCCTTGTTGGACTTGTCAACATATTGATCAATTCTCTTAACTCCACTTGACGAGTAAAACTACCAGACTTTTGGGTGCTTTCCAGATGCTTTTTAATTGCAATCCCATTAACAGAGTCGATCGGAAATTGGGTAGATAAGACACTTTCTACCTTGCAATTTTTTGTAATTAAAATTGGAATGTCTTCACGAATTTCCGGGTCGCGATATAATAAGTCAAGGAAATCTCTGACACCGCTTTTTTTTGCTAAATTTTCATCGATCACCCATGCTTGGAGATGGGCGAAGTATAATCTCCTAGACATTTCCTTTGTCGCCTTGCGAATTGCCTCAAACTGCGTTCTTCCAGAAGTTTTTAATGTGATAAACGGAGTCATTGAGCTACTTACCCCTTGCTTTCCTGAGATAGATGAAGGGTTTATAATTTGGTAGACCAAGGTGATTTCCCCTTTTTTGGGGCCAGGATCAACACCAGCAGCTATCACAATCGCAATTTCATTGAGCTCTCGTCGATTCCAACAGCTAGTCGTCAATAAAGTGAATATAATCATAATGAGAAGTATCATCATTTTCTTTCTCTTCATGATTGATCTTCCTTTCTGTTCATACGTTGATGACCTTTAGGTGGTTTAGGCATCTCCGTATCTTCCCTCACTTCATTTGCTTGGCTAAATAAGCGAGGGCGAGTTAACAACATAAACCATGGTACTCGTGCAAAAATATCTTTTTGATCGCTAAGATTAAATGGGGCAATACCATTTAAATAGGGAATACCAAAGGAACGAAGGCCAACTAAATGAATGACAATCACCATTAAACCAAATAAAATGCCAAATAAACCAAAGCTTGCACTTAAAATAAGTAAGCCAAAGCGAATGATCCTGGCAGCGATTGCGATATCTACGACGGGTGTAGTAAAACCAGCAATCGCTGTCATTGAAACAATAATGACCATGGCGGCTGAGACAATATCTGCTTCCACTGCAGCTGTACCTAATACAAGTGCACCAACAATTGAGACTGCTTGTCCTACTGCTCTTGGCATTCTAAGACCTGCTTCACGCAATACCTCAAAGGTTAGTTCCATTAATAAGGCTTCAATAAAAGCAGGTAATGGAACTCCTTCTCGCTGAGCAGCAAGACTAATGAGCATCGTTGTAGGTAATAGCTCATGGTGAAAGGTAGTCACTGCTACATAGAGGGAAGGTAAGGTCATTGAGATTAAAAAAGTAACGATTCGTAAGAGTCGTAATAATGAAGCAATAGCAGAACGCATATAATAATCATCTGCTGCTTGAAATAACATAGGGATCGTTACAGGAACAATTAAAACAAAAGGAGTTCCATCGACGAGGATGGCTATTTTTCCCTCCAATAATTGAGCTGCGACGATATCTGGCCGTTCTGTATTGTAAACTGTTGGGAACAAAGACCATGGTGCATCTTGAATAAATTCTTCAATATAGCCACTTTCTAAAACACCATCGATTTTAATTTTGATAAGTCGTCTTCTTACTTCTTCAACGATTTCAGGGTTTGCATTTCCTTGAATATACATGATGGCAATACTTGTTTCCGTTATGGTTCCAAGACGCATTTGTTCCAGCCTTAACTTAGAACTAGGTATCTTTCTACGGATTAAAGCCGTATTGGTGCGGATATTTTCTGTAAAACCCTCTCGTGGTCCCCGTAAAATCACTTGGTTATCAGGCTCTGTGACCCCCCGATTTTCCCATCCTTTGGTGCTGGCAATCAGCGTCTTATTTTCTCGATCGATTAATATTGCTGTTGAACCCCTAAGAATTTCATTGATGATTTGCGTTTTATCTTGTGCTATTTTCACATCGCCAATATTTAAGAGTTGTTCTTTTATAAAATTTATAGGAGATAAGGAGATTTGGCCACTTGGATATTGGGTGAATAGGGTTTTTAAAAAGTCGTTGATATCGCCGTTACTAACAAGACCATCTGTATAAATAAGGGCAGCAGAAACCCCTTTTTCTTTTCCTAAAATAAAACGACGAACGATAATATCAGGACTATTCCCTAAATCTGTCGTAATCTCCTGAATGGCTTTTTCAAGATGACTAGAGATAGGTTGAATACTAGATTGAGTTTGAGTATTTGCATCAGGCTTTGAAGTCTTGGGATTTCTGTGTAATTTTTTGATCCATCTCCAGATTGACATCCGACCACTTCCTAAAAATGCTTATTAGTTATAGTGTGGTAAGAATCATGGTAAATTATGCATCGTTTAAAAAGCTGTGTGATTAGATAGATAAAAAGAAAATGAAACAAAAATAAGGAGCAAAATTCTCCTCATTTTTGTTCTTGAGCCCATTCGCTTGCATCCCAGTTTCCAATGCCTAAGACAAAGGTTGGTTTTCCGGTTGGACCCTTTGTTAGGTCAAAGGCCTTCATTCCAGCGGCAAAGCATAGCTTCAAGCTTGGTACATTATCATTAGCTACTTTTACATAGTATCGATCAATATCTTCTAATGCTTCTGTTACCAATTGATAGGCTACCCCTTGTTTTCGAACCTCTGGGTGAACCACAATGATTGCCTGATCTAGACCAAAACGAGCAATGGCCAATACACCTATAATTTTTTTTCCCTCTAAGATGACATGAATCAGATCGCCATTGCTTTGGTTAAGCTTTTGAAAAGGGGTTTTCTTTAACCACTCTATTGCTTTCCTCGTAATATGTCCATCCCCATATTTATTGATAAAACGGATTAAGGGTTGTTTGAAGCGTTCTGGTACAGAGGCATTTATCTTCACCTTTCTCATGATTTCACCTCTTTTGGAACAAATCCAGACAAATATCTAAAATATTGCAACAATCTGAGTAATGAGGTTTGACGAATATTAGGTTCATCAAATTCCATGGGTTTGGCATTTGCCTCAAAAAACCAGATATCTCCGTTTTTATCGATGCCTAAATCCATCGACATTTCTCCTAATGAATGTCCTACCTTTTTTTCAATGTGTTGAGCAATTTTTGTCGTTAAAAGAGCAGTTTTATGTTTCCATTTCTCAGTTAATTCGTTGCCAAAGGTTTCGTGAAAAACAGTATCGACAGATTGAATATAACCACCTTGAGGTACATGAGTTGTAATACTTTGCTCTCCAGCAACGCGTATACCCATTCCTGTCATATGCCATTGACCTTTACCATTTTTTTGAACAAGTACCCGGATATCGTAAGGTCTTCCTTGGTATGTGCTTAAATGGATCCCTTGCTGAATAATATACTCTTTGTTACTTGCTAGTTTTTTTACCTTTTTCCATAAGTGATTAAAATCAACAAATTGCTGATGATAGGTAATTTGTTGGGCTTGATACGTTAGATTGAATAAGTTATCTTTTTTTTGAACCTTCATAAATCCAATTCCTGCTTTACCATGAATCGGTTTAAGATATAGCATTTGATATTTTTTTAATAGGTTTTGTAAACGATTCCTTTCTAAAATCGCTGTTTCTGGTAAAATCGGTGCAAGTTCTTGTGATTCACTCATCCATTGATAAAGGGACCATTTGTTGAAAAAATGGGGATTAAAAAAGGGAATTCCTTCAGTTTCTAAAAATTGAATCGTTTGTTGAACGATAGGTAAACGTTCTTCTCTTCTTGTGGGAATACGATTATATACTACATCTGGTAGAGGCATTGAGACAGAACCCCATTTTTTTTGTTCAGGATAATAGAGGTGAGCTTTTACTGTTTTTGATCCTTGTTCTATTGATTCAGGAGTGAATACATAAACTAGCACTCCTGTTTTAATCCCTGTTTGGATGATGTCGATAAAATTCTTTCGATTTCCTCTGAATGTTTTGAAGCCACTTGTAGTTAGAATACCAACGATTGGGCCAATTTTATATTGAAGATTTTTTTTGATTACACGTACAGGGAATGCTCCTCTAAGATCGGAGACATTTTTTTTAGAACTGATAATGAAAGATTTACTTTGGTTATTATGGCCGATTGTGTAGGCCATCGACGAAATCTTAGCGGTTTGATTATAGTGAGGAAGGATTAATTTCCAAGGTTTGATAGATGAGACTCGAACCCAAGCGTAATGTGATGAATTCATAAATTTATACCCCTCCCTGCTACTTTATTTTTTCATTCAAAAGAAATACACGGACAACGGAGCGTGTTGGAATATACAAACTTATCTAGAAACCAGATAAATAAATCGGATACTCAAGCAAAGATTTAATCGATTCCTCATTTGCCTGTTTCAAACTTGGATGCTTAAAAATAGAACGACCTGGTTTTGAATTGACTTCAAAAAGCCAAACATGATGATTTTTGTCTACACCTACATCTAATCCTAATTCACCAAGGGGTTGATTTAGGTTTTGTTCTAAATATTTAGCAATCTGGATACTTTTACTTTGTATTTCTTCAAGCACATAGGAAGTATCCTGTTTAAAGATTTCTTTTATAAATTCCGATGCATTGATCAGTTGGCCACCTGTTCGAATATGGGTAGTTACACTACCTTTTCCTGCTGCTTTTGCACCGATTGCAATCAATTTCCATTGATTCCTTTTATTTTTGTGTAATTGTACCCTAAAATCGACCGGCCTGTGTTGATATTCAACTAAAGTGATTCCTTGCTGAATAATATAACGGTTAAGTCTAATTGGCTGTTTGGTTAGAAAGGTAAAAAGGGCATTTATTTGTTTAAAATCAAATGATTGATTGAACTGTCTATTTCTAAATTGAAGCGTATACGCGTTGTTGGTTTTTGTTATTTTGTAGATTCCCTTGCCTAAGCTTCCTCCAGCAGGCTTTAAATAGACGATCGGGTATTTCTTAAGCATACTTTTTAACAAAGGAAGAGAGGGATTAATATGCGCCTCTGGGATAGAACTTTTTATTGTAGGATCGTTAGCTAAGATCTTATTGATCTCCCATTTATTAAAAAAGTTATAATTAAATAGTTTTCCTCCGTATTGAAGATATTGTTGTTTAAAGTGTTGTACAGATTGATTTTGTTCACTTCCTCGATTCAAGACACGATTATATACAACGTCTGGTAAAGAAATGGTAGCATATTCCCATGTTTTTTTTTGATTCGCTGTTGGGAATAGAAAAATTCCTTTAACCGTTTTATCTCGCCAATTGACGGCACCTGGTTGAAATACAAAGTAATAGGCTGGATAAGAACCCTCTTTTTTTAATAGGTCAAAAAAGAATTTACTAAAGGGATGTCGAAAGTGTTTCAGTGATTCCAGAAAATCCGTCCCTGAATAAGCAGAAGTTAAAATCCCAATAATTGGCCCAATTTGTAGACCACGGTGATCACGCTTGATCATGAGCTTTTTGTGATAGGGCAGTTTGATTTTCTTTTCGATTAAAGACGAAATGAGAAGTAAATCTTGATTAGATTGGTGTTGAAGAACACGAACCATGATCGGCTCTTTTAAGCCAAAATAAATAGGGATGGTTTGATTAGGTGTTAAATGAAGTTGTTGCAATAAAGATTTTGAAAGCCAGATCGTGTCTTTATGCTGATCAACTGTTTTAATGTTGACTAAAATAGGAACCACCTTCTTTAGATAGAAATTCCATATATTCAATCGGTTGAGTCATTGACTTTCTACTTAACTCAAACTCGCCTAATAAAGAAAAAACTTGGCGACCTGGTTTGGAATTAGCCTCAATCACCCATACCTTGCCTTGACGATCGATACCTAAATCCAGGCCTACTTCAAATAAATGACCATGAATCGATTCGATAAAAGGTGGAATGCTTTCAGACAGTGATGAAATAAGGTTTTGAATTTTATTCGCTTTTGCTACGCCAAACTCTTCAAGAAGCAGTTTATTTACTGGTTGAACTGTACCACCACCATGGAGATTAGAAGTAATATTGGTGGAGTCGCCTATTCTTGCTGCCATTCCTGTGATTTCCCATATTCCAACATAGTTTTTTTGGACTAAGACTCTAATATCATAGGGCTGTTTTGATTTTGTAGTAAGGTCTAAATATTGCTGAATAATATACTTTTTTCCACTGATAAAATTTAATATCCATTGACTTAATTGGCTACGATTGAGAAATATTTGTTGAATTTTTTGATTGGCTTGATTACGTCCAACCATTTCATATTGATGATGTTTTTTTTGAACCCTGATGATTCCTTTACCATGACTACCACTTATGGGTTTGAGGATGATAGGGAAGTGGTCTAACCACGTAAATGATTGTTGAACTCCTTTAAAAATAGCTGTTTTAGGAAGGTGTTCCTTATAGATTGGATTCGCTGATAGAATTTGATAGAGTTGCCATTTCCCATGTAAAGCTTCACTAAGGAAGGTGATTTGTTTTTCCTTTTTCATTCGCTCAATATAAGGTCTATATTTGCTATAATCCGTAAAAATCCGGTCATAAACAAAATGGGGAATGGGGAACCAACCTTCCACCCATTTTTTTGAAGGTAGATTAAATTGAAATCCTCGTACTCGTTTATTTTTCCAATCGATTTGATCGGGATAAAAGACATAAACCAGTATATTACGTTGTTTTCCTATTAGTTGAAGGTTTTGATAAAAACCCTTTTCGAGGAATAGACGATTTTTTATTTTCCCCACCATAATACCTAATATTGGTTTATTCATTGGTTTCCACCTGACTTCAAGCGTTTTTTCCCTATTTTTGTTTTCAAATGATTTTTAAATCCGGAAACAAAAAGCACATATTTTAATAGTTGCATCACAGATGGCCTTGGTCCATTTAATTGAGATTCTTCCGTTTTTGAAGGTTTTGAATTAACTTCTAAAAGCCACACATTTCCGTTTGTGTCTAAGGCGAGATCAATTCCAAACTCAGCAAAATTTCCTGTGGATGATTCTTCAAGATGTTGTGCAATCGCTAATGCAAGGGTTCTAAATCTCTGCTTAGAGATTTTTTTGTCTTTCACAGAATCAGACAAACGGATCGTTTTCATTACACCACTTTGTGTGCCACCACGAGCCAAATTTGAGACAAAATGTTGATCACTGGCTATTCTAGCAACCATCGAGGTGATCGCCCATTTTCCATATTTGTTTTTTTGAGTGAGAATGCGGAAATCAATGGGTCTTTTTTCAATTTGAATCAGTGGTAAGCCTTGTTGAACCAAGTAAGGCTCTGTATTTAGTCTGGGTTGTAAGTGTTTAAACATTTGCCCGATAGAATGAAAAGTATGGGTAATCGAACCTTGGGAACGGGAATATTGGACGATAAACAAATGATTATTTTGCTTTTCGATTCTGATAATCCCCCGTCCTAATGCACCATTTGTTGGTTTTAAATAAAGGATAGGATATTTGACTAACATCTCTTTTATAGTTAAGATTCCTTTATAATATCTCGTTTCTGGCATCATTGAGTGGATGGGGGTTGGCTTTAATATTTCGTAGACTTGCCATTTATTCAAGAAATGTTCATTAAAGAAATGAAGATGGTATTGTTGTTTTAAGTTTGTAATCGATTCTTTTAAGGATTTCTCAATGTTTCGTGAGGATATTCTGTTGTAAACAACATTGGGAATAGGAAAAATATGTTTTAGCCAATGTTTGTCTTTAAGTACCCACCCTGTCACACTTTGTGTTTGTTTGTTGATATCTTTCATTGTAAAAACATAGGTTAATAATCCTTTGCTTTTTGATACCATGGAAATTTCCTCACAAAAGGTAGTTAATTTCCCAAAGGGTGCTTGTGGGTGTGAGGAGTCGATATGCTGAACGAGAATGCCAAGTATGGGTCCTAATTTAAGGCCTTCTGCTGTATCGTATCGAGCATGGATTTGTAAACCATTTGGTATTAATAATTTTGTAGCGATAGAAGAAGGGATTCTTAACAAATGACTGAAGTTTGAACTTACTCTTACCATCACCTCAGTTTTTTTGTTGCCAAAGGAAATAGAAAATGGTTTTTGAAGTGGAAGGTTTAATTGACTGATCAGTTTTGGATTCACATAGATGATATTGTTTTTGATTTCATGTTCCTCTACTTGAATGGCCAATACTGTCATGTTTTTCATCCCCTTCCTTAGGTTGTGCCAAAGCAAAATAAGCTAATTCATAATATGTTTAGGTGACTAACATGGTGTTAGGCTAAGGTCACATAGAAAGAGGGAATTATTTATGTTTTTCATTATGATATCTATAGGAATAGGCGCGTTGATTGGTGCTTTTACCAATGCATTAGCGATCAAAATGTTATTTCGACCATTCAAATCATGGAAGATTGGAAGCTGGCAAGTTCCTTTTACCCCTGGTTTGATTCCAAAAAGAAGAAGTGAGATTGCAGAACAACTGGGACATATGGTTGAGAACTATTTATTTACCGCAGAAGGGTTAAAACAATTTATTGAAAAATCGGGAATCAGGAACCAATTATTAGAGAAATTACAGCTAAACATACAGGAGTTGGTTCAACAGAATCAAACAGTCAAAGAGATGATGAACCCATTCTTATCTGAGGAATGGAAGGCAAAGATAAAAGGGATGATTCAACAAAAGGCTCTAGATTATTTATCTAGAGATGAGGTAAGGGCAAAATCCTTAGTAGACTTCTTATCTGAACCAGCTTTAATCAAAATTGAAGATCGTTTAGGACAGCTTTCCCAAATGTTTATTCAGGAAATTAAAGACTTTCTACACTCATTAAAGGGAAAAGTTTGGCTTGATTCGATTGTTAAACAATTATTTGAAGGCAAAAGAATGATTAGTTTTTTAGCTGGTATGCTGTTAGAAGGCGAACAAATTCAGCAAAAACTTTTATCCTATTTTGATCAAATACTTGAAAAGCCTGATACACAGCAAGTTTTTCAAACTTTTTTAGTTAATGAGTGGAACCAAATGAAAGAGAAACCGATTGGCGATTGGCTAGATGACTTCGACCCTATCTTACATACGCAATTGGAGGAGATCTTAGAAAAAGGATTGGAGAAGGCTCAGAATCTCCCCTTCCAGCAAGTGATTGATCTATTAAATAAACATAACTTTTTAGAAAGAGCCTATCATTGGTTTTTTGAGCTTTTTCAAGAAAAAATGGACAAGATCTTTTCCTATTTATCGATTGCAGAGGTAGTGAAGACCGAAGTTAACGCTTTTTCTTTAGAAGAATTTGAAAAAATGATTTTGGAGATTACCAATCGAGAATTAAAGATGATTACTTATCTTGGAGGAGTATTAGGGGGATTTATCGGGCTTTTCCAAGGGGTTTTGTTTCTTTTCTTTAAATAAAAAAGGTTTTAAGATGGAAAACGATAAATATATATAAAAAGAAAAAAAGGAGGGAAGTATCATGTCAAATCCTTATGACAAGGCCTATGAACTAGCGAGAGTGATTGAAGAAAACGAAAATTATAAGACGGTGAAGGAATTAACAATAAAAGTGATGTCAAATCCGGATCAGATGAAGCTGATTGAAGAATTTCGCAGGAAACAGTTTGGCATGCAAGAAAAACAACTAAAAGGCTTACCCATTGAACAGCATGAGCTTGAAGAGACTAACCAATTATATAAAAACTTAAGTGCAAATCCAGAGATTAAGAAATTACTTGATGCAGAAGAAAGGCTAAGCATGTTATTTGTAGATATCAATCGAATTTTAACTGAACCATTAGAAAAAATTTATAAAAAATCATAGAAAGGGTGGAAAGAATGGAAATTCGTTATCATGGACATAGTTGTCTAGAATTAAGGGGACAAAAAGGCTCTCTAATCATTGATCCTTTTATTACGGGAAATACCCATGCAAAAGTTTCTGTAAGTGAAATTAAGGTAGATTATATTTATCTTACTCATGGGCATGGAGATCATATTGGCGATGCTGTACAAATAGCCAAAAATAATGATGCTACCATTATTGCCCCCTTTGAACTAGCCACTTACATGGGATGGCAAGGTGTGAAGGCCCATCCATTACACATTGGTGGAAGTTTTGCTTTTCCTTTTGGTCGTGTTAAGGCAACCCAAGCATTTCATGGCTCAGGATTTGTGAATGAAGCGAATCAACAAATCGTCTATCTCGGTATGCCAAGTGGTGTGGTTGTGGAGATGGATGGAAAAAGGATCTATCATGCAGGTGATACCGGGCTATTTGGTGATATGAAGTTATTAGAAAACGAACAACTTGATATTGCCTTTCTACCGATTGGAGATAATTTTACGATGGGGCCAGAGGATGCTCTGCTAGCAGCAGAATGGATTAAAGCGAAAAAGGTGGTACCAATTCATTTTAATACATTCCCAGTCATTCAACAGGATCCAGAGCAGTTCGTTGCTCGCCTAAAAGCCAAAGGGATGGATAGCGAAGTCATACCAATGAATCAGTGGATAAAGCTTTAGTTCTTTTTTACCATCTTTGGACATACATTGGATGTGGGAGGGATTAAAATGAAAATATTTAAAACGATTATTTATCTCATTCTCACATTAGCTGTTATTTTTTACGCGATTCCAAGGGTTCCCTTATTTGATTCGTCTAGTTTGGCAAAAGCCTTTAGTATCGTTTGGTTCTTCTTTGCATTACTCATTCTAGGTTCTCATTTAGACCATTTGCTAGGATTAGATGAGGAGAAAAGAATACGCTTAGCACACTTAGAAAAGGTTCGGCTTTGGAGAAAAGAACAACATCTCTTACAATCTTCTAAAAGGCATTACGAAAAAGCGTAATGCCTTTTGTCTTCATTGAATCCAAATCATTCTTTTTGTTATAATTGATTATAACAGAAATGATAGCTGATGTTAGAACAGCTATTTTTAAGAAAGTTTGGGTGAAAAGATTGACGACAAAACATGAACAGATTCTAAGATATATTGAAGAACTTCCAGTAGGGACAAAAATTTCTGTACGACAGATGGCAAAAGAACTAGAAGTTAGTGAAGGAACTGCCTATCGGGCAATTAAAGAGGCAGAAAATCAAGGATATGTAAGTACGATTGAACGGGTTGGGACAGTAAGGATCGAAATGAAACAAAAAGCAAATATAGAAAAGTTAACTTTTGCCGAAGTGGTTAATATTGTGGATGGACAGATTTTAGGAGGTAGGGGAGGCTTACATAAAACCCTAAATAAGTTTGTGATTGGCGCGATGAAATTAGAGGATATGATGAAATATGTTGATCCTGGCAACCTATTGATTGTAGGTAACCGGGTTCAAGCACATAAACTTACATTAAAACAAGGAGCAGCTGTTCTTATTACTGGCGGATTTGATACAAGCGAAGAGGTTAAAGAGTTGGCAGATGAAATGGAATTACCGATTATTTCATCAAGCTATGATACCTTCACTGTCGCTTCTTTGATCAATCGCGCAATTTATGATCGTTTAATTAAAAAAGAGATTGTCATGGTGGAAGATATTATTCCTGAACAGGCTGAAGTGACTTACTTGAATGATGATCAGACCGTTGGTGATTGGCAACGTTTAGTTGAGAAAACCCATCATAGTCGTTTTCCTGTTGTAGATCATCAATTAAAATTAGTAGGAATTGTCACGCCAAAGGATATTGTGGGGAAGGAATCTTCAGTCCCCATTGATAAAGTGATGACCAAAAACCCAATCTCTGTTACAGCAAAAACCTCTGTTGCTTCAGCAGCCCATATGATGGTTTGGGAAGGTATTGAGTTGCTACCAGTCGTAGATACTTACCGTCGTCTGATTGGAGTGATTAGTCGTCAAGATGTGATTAAGGGTTTACAGTATATTCAAAAACAGCCGCAAATTGGAGAAAAGATTGATGACTTGGTGAATAAACAATTTGAGGAACGTAAAATAGAAGATGGCTCGATTATCTTTGTTGGAGAAGTAAATCCGCAAATGACAAACCAGTTGGGGGCATTATCAAGCGGACCCCTTATTAGCCTGATTACAGAAGCAGCTCATCGTGTATTAAGGCACCATAAAAAAGGAGATCTTGTCCCTGAAAATTTAATGATCTATTTTGTAAAACCTGTGCAAATCGAAAGTGAGATCGAAATACGACCTAAAGTGATCGAAGTTAGCCGTAAATTTGGGAAGGTCGATGTAGAAGTCTATCATAAGAACCAATTGGTGAGTAAGGCCATGATTACTTCTCAAGTATTAGAACGTTAACCATCAAGATAACCCGACATTTCATAGGAAGAGATGTCGGGTTTATTAGGTAGATTCTTTTTTGCTATTCATCGGCTTTGACGGGAATAAACCAGCAACCTTTTTCTGTTTCATCAATATGAACAGAAATATTTTCTTCTTCTAACATTTTTTTAACTAATGAGATGACCTCTTGTGTTTCAGCAAACGCAGAGAAACCATTTTTAATTTCTGCTACCTTTCCCCTAGCAATCTCTTTGCGATTTATTACCATTTCTTTTCCCTCCTTTTTAATCATTAAAGAAAGTACTACTTTCTTTTCATTATCATAATGGGACCCCACAAAAGAAATCAGAATAACACTTATACCTATTTTACACAAGGTTAAACGTTTTTGCGACCTACAAAGTAAAATTTCACAGGATTATGAATCTTGTTCATGGGCAGATAGCCAGATCTCTGTCGTCGATTGAATATATATAATCTTTACCTTGACTAAAAAAGTTTTATCCTTTGTTTTGAATGATTTATTATTTAGCAGCTGGTAGATAAATTCAGGATTTTTTCCTACCTCTATTACATTCTTACCTACAAGAAAACGAATTTCAGCCGTTAATGTTTCCAACAAGGCGGTTTCGTCGAATGGATCTAACTTATTTTCAATATGGAAAGTAACGATCCTTATCAATTGGTTTTGTTTTCGTTCTTTTTTTTCTTGTTCTAAACTACTGATATATAATTTGTTATCATTCAATTCTTTTTGCAACTGAGCATTTTTAATATGAAGTTGGTCTAATTGGTTGCCATGTAAAAATAATGCAATGAACATACCAAAGTAAATTCCCATCATAAAAAATAACAAAGTGCGGATCAATGGTTTATGAAGTACCCAGGAAATATATCTCATGATGTAATATCCCCTTTTGCTAACAAAACGATGACTAATTTTCCTGAGTAGGCACCTGCTAATCCCATAATAATATAGATGATTTGTTTCATCATCGGTGATAAGTCCCCACCCAGTACACCTGTTTCAAGTATTTTAAATGAATCAAACGTTCCTCCAAGAGCAACAACTAGTGCCCAAATACGCAATTTATCTGACAAGTCTATCATGGTATGGATCGGAGGCTGTTTTGTAAATAATGCGCCTAATCCGCCAAAAAGAGAACCTCCAATCATGACGCCAAAGGCAACAAAATAATTCATAAAGAGATTTCTGATAAATTCTTGCATCTTAATCCCCTCTAACATATAATCATTTTTTTTTACCGCGTTAGAATATACAAACCTTTTTATACTTAAACTTATGGAAAAAACCTTAAGAACATGAATGAAAAACGTAGTGTATAAAACATAGGCTACCTTGACGAAAAAGGTATAATAGGAATGATTAGAAGTTTTTTATGAAGGAGAAATTACGATGGTAGAAATGGTGGAATTCGTCCATCTTCATGTACATACAGAATACAGCTTATTAAATGGAGCTTGTCGAATTGAGCCGCTAGTAAATAAGGCAAAAGACTTAGGGATGACTTCTTTAGCCATTACCGATCATAGCGGTATGTATGGTGTGATTCCTTTTTATAAAGCATGTCAAACTGCTGGGATCAAACCAATTATCGGTGTAGAAATCTTAGTGAACGGCTTCCCGCTTGTACTTCTTGCTGAAAATAATCTAGGGTACCAGCATTTAATGAAACTTGTTTCTATTTCTCATCTAGAATCTTCATCTTTTCAACCCACTATCGATAAGAAAGCATTGCAACAGTATCATGAAGGAATCATCGCTTTAAGTGGTGGATTAACTAGTGAAATTAGTCAATATTTGGTTCAACAACAATATAAAAAAGCACTGGAAACCGCACTTGAATATCAAAAATTGTTGGGTACCGATCACTTCTACTTAGAAATACAGAATCATGGATTACCTGAACAAAAACAAGTGAATCCTTTATTCATTCAGTTAAGTGAAGAAACGGGAATCCCATTGGTTGCAACAAATAACGTACATTATATTGAGAAAGAAGATGCATTGATACAAGAAGTATTAGAAGCGATTGGAGCAGGGCATACATTAGATCAATCAGAGCAGGCAAAACTTCCTACAAAGGAATTTTATTTAAAAGATCAAGAAAAGATGAACCAGCTATTTGCAACTGTAAAAGGTGCGGTTGAAAATACAGTTCATATTGCCAATCGATGTGATGTAACGATCGAATTTCATCAATTGGCTTTACCAAAATTCCCTTTACCATCTTCTATTCGTGCAGAAGAATATTTAAAAGCGTTGGCACAAAAAGGATTACAAAAAAGGTATAAGCAGATTACTGATCAGCTACAAAAACGATTAATGAAAGAATTAGCGGTCATTGAAAAAATGGGATTTGCCGATTATTTTTTAATCGTTTGGGATTATATGAAATTTGCCCATCAACAGGGAATTATGACAGGACCTGGGAGAGGATCAGCTGCAGGAAGCTTGGTTGCGTATGTCCTTGGGATCACAAATGTTGATCCGATAAAGTATGGGTTATTATTTGAACGTTTTTTAAACCCTGAACGAGTAAGTATGCCAGATATAGATATTGATTTTAATTATGAGAGACGTGACGAGGTGATCCAATACGTTTCAAAAAAATATGGACATGACCGAGTTGCACAGATTATTACGTTTGGTACATTTGCTGCAAAAGCAGCGATTCGCGATGTGGGTAGGGTATTAAATATTCCTTATATCGAAGTGGATAAAGTGGCCAAATTAATTCCTTCCCAATTGGGGATTACGTTGGAGCAAGCATTGACAGAAGTTGATGAATTAAGAGAGCTTTATCAGAAAAATGAACGAATGAGGGAATTGATCCAGATTGCTATGAAAATTGAGGGAATGCCAAGGCACCATTCTACCCATGCAGCTGGAGTTGTCATTGCTGACCAAACATTAACGGTATATACCCCTTTACAAAAGGGGCAAGAGAAGGTTTCCTTAACCCAATATCCAATGGGAATCTTAGAACAACTAGGCATGTTAAAAATGGATTTTTTAGGATTGAAAAATCTCACGATTATCGAAAAAACATTGGCTTGGATCAAAAAATCAAGAAATAAACAAATTCAATTGCATCATTTAGATGATTCAGATCCATTAACCTATCAATTGTTGAGTCAGGGACATACAAAAGGGGTGTTTCAATTAGAATCACCTGGAGTAACTAAAGTGTTAAAAGAGCTAAAACCTAGCCATTTTGAAGATATTGTAGCGATTTTAGCTTTATACCGCCCTGGCCCAATGGAATCTATTCCAGACTATATTCAGGCAAAACATGGTAAAAAGACCGTTCAATACCCAGACCAAAGTTTAGAGCCGATTTTAAAAGATACCTATGGAATCATCGTCTATCAAGAACAGATCATGCAAATTGCATCGAAAATGGCTGGTTTTAGTCTAGGTGAAGCTGATTTGCTTCGAAGGGCTGTAAGTAAAAAGAAAAGGGAGATTTTATTAGAAGAAAGAAATCACTTTGTTCATGGTGCCATTCAAAACGGAATTGAAGAGAAAAAAGCAAATGAAGTATATGATTTGATCGTTCGCTTTGCAGACTATGGTTTTAATCGATCCCATGCAGTTGCTTATGGTGTGCTTGCTTTTCAAACCGCATATTTAAAGGCACACTATCCAGTAGAATTCATGACAGCCCTTCTCTCTGAATCGATGGGTAATCAAGATAAAATAGCAGAGTATACGGATGAATGCAGGAAAATGGGGATTGAAATTTTGCCTCCAGATCTTTTGCAAAGTGATGCTAGCTTTACTGTCCAGGATGGGAAAATTCGATTTGGTCTAGCAGCCATTAAAAATATTGGTATCCAAGTGATTGAATCGATCATTCTACTACGTCAAAAACATTCGACTTTTTCTTCACTTTTCGATTTTTGTATGAAGGCTGATTCTAAGGTGTGTAATAAAAAAACGTTAGAATCGCTTATTTTAAGCGGTGCATTAGATCGATTTGGGATTCATCGGGCAAAACTGATGGCTAATTTGGATGATTTGATCGAAAGGGTTCAAAAAAAGAAGAAATTACAGGAAGATTTGCAAATTCATTTGTTTGCAGATTTAGAAGTAGGTACAAAAGAAGAGGATTTTGATTGGTTTGAGGTTCCACCCTTTTTAGAACAGGAACAATTACAAAAGGAAAAAGCAGTTTTAGGCATTTACGTATCAGCACATCCTCTTAGTGCCTTTAAAGAGATTCTAAATGAATACAGTACACATTCTTACGATGTGCTGGTTCAACTTAGCGAAGGAACCTCTGTTGTAATCGGAGGATTGTTAAATGATCTAAAGCTGATCTTGACAAAAAAGGGGCAACAAATGGCTTTTGGCCAAATAGAGGTTGATTCAAATCTGTTAGAATTGGTGATATTTCCTAAAGTTTATGCTACCTATCGGAACCAATTAGTAAAGGATGAGGGAATTCTTGTTCAAGGAAAAGTTCAACATCAAGAGCATCGAACAAAACTGATTGTAGAAAAAATTACTTTATTGTCCCAAGTAAAAGAAAAAAGAAACATAAAAAAACAGTCAAATCATAAACATAAAACAAGCCCTAGAATGGTGATTAAAATTAGTGAAGCTAATGAAAACAGTAAAACTCTAAACCAATTGAAACAAGTCTTAGCAGACAACTCTGGAACCATACCAGTCATCCTCTTTTATGAAAAAAATAAAAAAACACGACAGCTAGCGAAGGAATACTGGGTAGAGGGAAGACCATCATTATTCCAAACCATTGAAGAAATATTAGGTAAAAACTCTTTTGTTATGCAGGAAAAACTTTAATAAAATTGTGAAAAAATTAGAATTTAGTTTTATATCCTAATATCTTTTGATATAATGGTGGTGGTCAGACCACTTCCTAGTTTTTAGCAACCATCTAAATTATAATCGGGGAGATGAATATCTGTGTCTACATTGAAAGAAGAAGCATTAAAAATGCATCGCGAAAACCAAGGAAAACTTGAAGTGCATGGAAAAGTTGCTTTGGCAAATTCCCATGACTTAAGTTTGGCTTATTCGCCTGGGGTTGCTGAACCATGTATGGCTATTCATGATGACAAAGAAAAAGCTTACGATTACACCATGAAGGGGAATTTTGTTGCTGTTGTATCTGATGGAACAGCAGTATTAGGGCTTGGACATATTGGTCCTGAAGCTGCACTACCAGTAATGGAAGGCAAATCCGTATTGTTTAAAAACTTTGCAGGTGTTGATGCTTTTCCAATCTGTCTTAACACGACAGATGTGGATAAAATTGTAGAAACAGTTAAATTATTAGAACCTACTTTTGGTGGTGTAAACTTAGAGGATATTGCTGCTCCAAATTGTTTTATCATTGAAGAAAGACTAAAAAAGAAATTAAACATTCCTGTTTTTCATGACGATCAGCATGGAACAGCAATTGTAACTTTGGCAGGACTCATCAATGCTCTTAAATTGGTTAACAAAAAAATGGAAGAAATAAAAGTCGTTGCAAATGGAGCAGGGGCTGCAGGTATTGCCATTATCAAATTGTTAATGAGTATGGGTGTAAAGAACGTGATTATGTGCGATACCAAAGGAATTATTTATGAAGGTCGCCCTAATGGGATGAATCCTGTGAAAGAACAAATCGCAAAAATTACAAATCATGAGAAAATCCAAGGTTCATTAGTAGATGCGCTTAAGGGGGCAGATGTTTTTATTGGGGTATCTGTCGCAGGTGCAGTTACTCAGGATATGGTAAGATCCATGAATCAAGATGCAATCATTTTCGCTATGGCAAACCCAGTTCCAGAAATTTTCCCAAATGAGGCAAAAGAAGCAGGGGCAAGAATTGTAGGAACTGGTCGATCTGATTTACCAAACCAAGTGAATAATGTATCCGCTTTCCCGGGTATTTTTAGAGGGGCGCTAGATGTTCGCGCTAAAGAGATTAACGAGGAAATGAAGATTGCAGCCGCTTATGCAATTGCTAACTTGATTGAAGAAAATGAACTTCATGACGATTATGTGATTCCAGATGCTTTCGATCCTCGCGTAGCACCAAAAGTTGCAGCTGCTGTTGCTAAAGCAGCGATGGACTCAGGAGTTGCTAGAATCACTGTGGATCCTCAAGAAATTGAAGAAAAAACAAAAAGATTAGCTGTAATTAAATAGTTGTAGGATAAGTTGATGAGATGGTTTTGAGATAGGAGAGGTGGCTTAATGCTCGATGATACTAAAGAGCTTAAATTATATCAGGAAGTTTTACTAAGGATCAACCAAATCATTGAAGCAGACAATCTATCTACAGGAGACCGGTTACCTTCTGAAAGAGAACTTGCTGAGCGATTAGGTGTGGGAAGATCTTCTGTAAGGGAAGCGTTGAGAGCATTAGAGTTATTAGGTTTAATTACTACCCGTCGTGGTGAAGGAACGTTTATCGAAGATTATACTGCCCACCACTTAGTAGAAATTCTAGCTTTTTATATCCTTAGAAATGAAAAATCAAAAAAAGATCTTTTAGAGATTAGAAAAATCATTGAGCTTGATGCCGTACGATTAGCGGCTGAGCGGATGGATGAGAGTAAGATTAGGCAAATAGAAATGGTGATTGAGGAATCCGTCAAAAAACTTGAGTCTGGTATCCTTCCATTAGAGGAAGACTATTTTTTCCATGAATCAATTGCATTGGCTAGTCGTAATTATCTTCTTTATCGAATTTGGAAACCTGTCTTTGATTATGGGAAAACGATATTGAAAGAATCGTTAGGGAGAAATGGAAGACCTGAAGTATCCATACAAGAGCATCAAAATATTTTAAAAGCATTAAAGGCACGTAATGTAGAAGAAGCAGTAATACAAATGAGATTGCATCTGGAGAAAAGTGAATTTTTTGCTTAAAATATGACATTTTTGAGGCTATTCTTTGAAATCTTGATAAATATCGCTATAATGAAAGTATTGTTAAGGTTTTTGAGGAGGATACTTCATGTGGACTGTCATTTATATTGCACCTAATGAAAAGATAGCTGAAAAAATTCGAGATCAATTAACTACTGAAGGATTTTTAGTCAAAATTAGACAAAGTCATGTTTTGAAACAGTATGAGATCCTAGTACCAGAAGGAGAATTAGATGAAATAAGAGAGGTATTGGCGACGATTCTTCCTTAAAACCATCCTATGTGAGGTGTTGGTGTGTTAAAGGATTTTTTTTATAAACGAAGAAAATATGCAACGATCCCTTCTGAGAAGGCTAGAAAAGATATTCCAGAAGGAATGATTGTCAAATGTGACAAATGTGGCAAAATTACTTTTGCAAAAGAAATACAAAAAAATCTTCATGTATGCCCTCATTGTGATCATCATATGTCTGTTTCTTCTCCTGAACGCCTTATGATGACGCTGGACCAAGGAAACTTTTTTGAATATGATGCGGATTTGATCTCTTCTGATCCTCTTCATTTTGAAGGCTATATCGATAAGTTAAAAAAGGATATGGATAAGACGAATTTAAATGAAGCCGTTGTGACTGGTGAAGGAACGATTGGTGGTTTTCCTGTGGTCGTTGGTGTAATGGATTCACGCTTTCGTATGGGAAGTATGGGTTCTGTTGTTGGTGAAAAAATTGCAAGGGCAATTGAGAAAGCAATTGTAAAAAAATATCCCTTTATTTTATTTTCTGCATCCGGTGGAGCAAGAATGCAAGAAGGTATTTTAAGCCTAATGCAGATGGCGAAAACAAGTGCCGCATTAGCAAAATTGCACCAAGAGGGTATTCTATTTATCTCTGTATTAACGAATCCTACGACAGGTGGGGTGTCTGCTAGTTTTGCATCATTAGGTGATATCAATATTGCAGAACCTAACGCATTGATAGGTTTTGCTGGCCGGAGAATTATTGAACAAACGATCCGCCAAAAACTACCTGATGATTTTCAAACAGCAGAATTTTTATTAAAGCATGGTCAATTAGATATGATTGTTCATCGAAAAGATATGAAACAAACATTAGCGAAACTTTTGGATTTACATATGGTAAGGGGGGAAGCTAATGGCTTTTGAGCTACCTTTTGAAAAACCCCTCATAGAACTACGTAAAAAAATCGAAGAGTTAAAACAATTTACATCTAAAGAAGGTATCGACTTTTCAAAAGAAATTGAAGAGCTAGAAAAGAAAGCAAGAAATCTTGAACAAGAAATTTATGGACAACTTACTCCATGGCAAAAGACGCAAATTGCTAGACATGGACAAAGGCCTACTACATTAGACTATATTGAGCATATTTTTACTGAATTCATTGAGTTCCATGGAGACAGAGTTTTTGGCGACGATCCAGCGATTGTTGGTGGAATCGCAAAATTAAATGGGGAACCGGTTACTGTTATTGGTCACCAGAAAGGAAAAGATACGAAGGATAATATTCTACGTAATTTTGGTATGCCTCATCCGGAAGGCTACCGAAAAGCTCTACGGCTAATGCAGCAGGCTGATAAGTTTCATCGACCTATCATTTGCTTTATTGATACACCTGGTGCATATCCTGGAATTGGTGCTGAGGAAAGGGGGCAAAGTGAGGCCATAGCTAGAAACTTAAGAGATATGGCTTTATTTAAAGTACCGATGATTTGTATCGTGACAGGCGAAGGTGGAAGTGGTGGAGCTCTTGCTTTAGGGGTGGGTAACCATTTATATATGTTAGAAAACGCGATTTATTCTGTCATCTCTCCAGAGGGAGCAGCAGCTTTATTATGGAAAGATGCGACTCAAGCTTCAAAAGCAGCCAATACAATGGGAATTACTGCTCACCATGCCTTTGAGTTTGGGATTTCAGATGGTGTGATTAAAGAGCCTCTAGGCGGGGCACATAAAGACATTAAATTTCAATCGAAGGAAATTAAGAGGTATATTGAAGAATCGCTTGCAACCTTATCTTCGTTAAGTCCAACTCAGTTGGTAGAACAACGTTATCAAAAATTTAGAAAAATCGGTCAATACTCCTCATTGATCTAAATGAAAAGAAAGTCTATAAAAGTCTATAAAAAGTTTGATTTCATGGTATAATAATGTTGATCAAGGTACCCTAAAAAAGGGTACACTCTTTTTTGTCCACTATGGACTTAAAATGTCCCTTATGGACATTTTATGGTATAAAAGTATACAAAGAGGTGAGAAGCATGAAGCGAATTGCAGTACTAACAAGCGGTGGAGATGCACCTGGTATGAATGCAGCGGTTAGAGCCGTTGTTCGAAAAGGTTTTTATCATGAGTTAGAGGTTTTTGGTATTTATCATGGATATAGTGGTCTAATAAACGGGGAAATAGAGAAATTGGATTTAGGCTCTGTAGGTGATATTATTCATCGAGGGGGAACGATCCTTTATACAGCGAGAAGTGATGAATTTAGGACACCAGAAGGCCAAGCAAAGGCAGTAGAACAATTACAAAAGCATGGAATTGAAGGCCTTGTCGTTATTGGTGGAGATGGTTCTTTCCGTGGAGCACAAAAGTTAATTCAACATGGCATTGCTGCCATTGGCGTACCTGGTACGATTGATAATGATATTCCTGGTACAGATTTTACTATCGGTTTTGACACAGCAGTCAACACAGTGATTGATGCGATTGATAAAATAAGGGATACGGCAACATCGCACGAACGTACATATATAATTGAAGTGATGGGTCGCAATGCAGGGGATATTGCCTTGTGGTCAGGTTTAGCAGATGGTGCAGAAAGTATTATTATTCCCGAAGCCTACTACAACATGGATGAAATCATTGAACGCTTAGAACGTGGCCATAAACGGGGTAAAAAGCATAGTATTATTATTGTAGCTGAAGGCGTAGGTAGTGCGGTTGAGTTTGGTAACAAAATTAAAGAACGAACAGGTTTTGAAACGAGAGTAACCGTATTGGGTCATATTCAAAGGGGTGGATCTCCAACAGCTTTTGACCGTGTATTAGCTAGTCGTTTAGGCGCTGAAGCTGTTGAATTGTTATTAAAAGGTCAATCCGGTAGAATGGTTGGTATTCGCTACAATCAAATCATTTCTTTGGACATAGATGAAGCTTTAATGCAAAAACATCAAGTTGACTTAGCGTTGTACCAATTAGCTAGTATTTTAGCTATTTAGAAAAGATAAGAAGAGTTATTAATGTTGTAGAAGGGTGGAAAAAAGAGAATGAGAAAAACAAAAATCGTTTGTACGATTGGCCCAGCGAGTGAAAAGGTAGAAGTATTAAAAAAACTCATTCATGAAGGAATGAACGTAGCTAGACTTAACTTTTCTCATGGGGATCATCAAGAACATTTAGCAAGGATTCATAACATCAGGCAAGCTGCAAAGGAAACAGGAAAAACAGTTGCCATTCTCTTAGATACGAAAGGTCCTGAAATTCGCACAGGTGTGATAGGTGCACCTGAAGTTGAATTAAAACAAGATGGGACGATAATTTTAACCACGGATGAAATCATTGGCGATGAAAATAAAATTTCGATTACATATGCAGGTCTTCCAAATGATGTACAACCTGGTTCTAAAATCTTAATTGATGATGGATTAATTGGGCTAGAGGTTATAAAGATTGAAGGCAATGAAATTCATTGTAGAATTTTAAATGGTGGTATTCTCAAAAGCAAAAAGGGTGTAAATGTACCGGGAGTAAAAATCAATTTGCCTGGTATCACAGAAAAGGATGCAAAGGATATCCTATTTGGAATCGAGAATGACCTTGATTTTATAGCTGCTTCTTTTGTGAGAAAAGCGAGTGATGTACTTGAAATTCGCAAGATTTTAGAGGAACACAATGCAGACATTTTGATTATCTCCAAGATTGAAAATCACGAAGGTGTTGAAAATATTGATGAAATCCTACAAGTTTCCGATGGGATCATGGTGGCTAGAGGGGATTTAGGTGTTGAAATCCCAGCTGAAGAGGTACCTCTTGTTCAGAAGATGATTATTGAAAAGTGTAATAAAGCTGGTAAACCAGTCATCACCGCTACCCAAATGTTAGATTCCATGCAAAGAAATCCACGTCCAACCCGTGCTGAAGCAAGTGATGTGGCAAATGCAATTTTTGATGGTACTGATGCCATTATGTTATCAGGTGAAACTGCTGCAGGGAAGTATCCTGTAGAATCAGTTGCAACGATGGCAAGAATCGCAGTAAGAACAGAAGAGGCTCTTAATTACAAAGAAATTTATAATAAGAGAAGCTTATTACAGCAAACTACTGTAACCGATGCCATTAGTCAGGCAGTAGCTAATACTGCTATTGATTTAGAGGTAAATGCAATTTTAACGCCGACTGAAAGTGGACAAACTGCAAGGCTTGTTTCTAAGTATCGTCCAAAGGCTCCAATTATTGCGATCACACCAAATCCGAAAGTGATGAATAAATTAAGTGTTAGTTGGGGAGTATATCCCATCTTAGGGCAACAAATTAGAACAACGGATGAGATGATCACACATGCTGTTGACGGGGCTCTAAATGCGGGAGCTATTAATCAAGGGGACTTGGTCATTATTACAGCAGGTGTTCCAGTAGGCAAAACAGGCACGACAAATTTAATCAAAGTACATTTAGTTGGTGATATCGCAGTAAGAGGACAAGGAATTGGAAATCGAGTCGTAACCGGGAAAGTAATAAAAGGGAAAACAGTTGAGGAAATAGCGAGTAAAATGGAAGATGGAGCAATCCTTGTTACTTACTCCACAGATAAGGACATGGTAAGTTCTTTTGAAAGAGCAGCAGCTGTAGTTACTGAAGAAGGTGGATTAACCTCACATGCAGCGGTGGTAGGGATTAACTTAGGAATTCCTGTGATTGTCGGTGCTGAACAAGCTTATGAAAAATTTGAGGACGGTATGATCGTTACAGTTGACCCAGAACGAGGCTATGTCTATGCGGGACAAATTCCAATGATATAATAAATAGATAAGTTGATACATCAAGAGACCGTTATTAAGACGGTCTCTTTCTCTAGAATTTTATTGCTAAAGAAGTAAGGGGGAAATAACAGTGGAATGGACAGAGACACCGATTCGTGTTCGCTATCAAGAGACTGATCAAATGGGTGTTGTGTATCACGCCAATTATTTTGTTTGGTTTGAAGTGGCGAGAACGGAAATGATCAAAAAATTTGGGATCAGTTACAAAAAACTAGAAGAAAAAGGCTTACTATTACCAGTTTTTGATGTATCCTGTCAGTATAAGGTTGCAGCAAAATATGATGATGATTTATTGATTCAAGCCCGATTAAAAGCATATAGTAGTCTAAGAATGACCTTTGAGTACCAGGTGATACGTGTTACTGATGAAAGATTGCTAGCGACAGGTGAAACAAGTCATGTCTGGATAGACAAGAACTTTAAACCTGTTCGATTAGAAAAAGTAGCACCAGAAATTCATCAAACCTTAATCAGTTTAGTTAATCTTTAAGGGGGAGAATCTGTGTTCAGAACCATTGTATTTTTAATGATTGCGATCCCTGCCTTGGAGATTTGGGGGCTTATCAAAGCTGCTCAATTTATCGGTGGGGTGCAAACGTTTTTGGCTGTCATTTTAACTGGGGTTATTGGAGCCTTTTTAGCCAAAAAGGAAGGATTAAAAACATGGAATAAAGCTCAGATCGAGCTAAGAAATGGACAACTACCAGGAGATGCGATCTTAGATGGGATTAGTATTTTTGCAGGAGGACTTTTATTACTCACGCCAGGTTTTTTTACAGACACAATCGGTTTTTTTATGATTTTTCCCGTTACTAGGAAACTGATAAAGGGGTATCTAAAAAGATGGTTAGAACGAAAAATTCAAACAGGACGATGGTATTTTTATGATCCAAATTCCAAATGAAATCATTTTTCTAATTTTATTGTTAGGAATTGGGCTACTAAGTAAGAATCAATCGATTGTGATAGCCGTGGCCATTCTTCTGGTTATTCGCTTAAGCCATTTGGGAGACCGCATTTTTCCGCTGTTGGACAAGCATGGAATGAATATCGGCATTATAATGATCACGATTGCTGTATTAGTCCCTATTGCTAAAGGAAAAATCCAACTGCAAGATTTAATCGAATCCTTTAAGTCAAGCTATGGTATCATTGCGATTATATCTGGAATGATCGTCGCTTTGTTTGCAGCAAATGGCATTCAATTATTAGAAAAATCACCGCAAATCACAATAGCCTTAGTATTAGGCACGATTTTTGCCGTGGTTTTCCTTAAGGGAATTCCCGTTGGCCCTTTGATTGGTGCTGGGATTGCAGTGACATTGATTAAAATATTTGAATGGTTAAAATACTTTTTCGGCTAAGAGAAGAGGGAATGAATCTATGTAAGCAAGATTTATTCCTTTTTTTGTTCAATTTTAAACAAATTAGGCAAAGGCATAAAAAATGAAAAAAAGAAGTAAGTGTTAAACAAGATTTCTAAAAAGATTATACTACTTCATAATCCAGAAATTCTCCATCTTCAAAAAGCCTTGGTAATTCTATTTTTGTACAAAGTTTAATATAATAGAGGATATAAATGTCAATATATACAAAAGAATATAATTTTTAAGAAAAATTAGAATAGTAGTTCACAAAATTGCAATAATATATTACAATATATTCAAGATATTATTATTTAACTAAAATTCTGAATATATAGAGATCATTTTTTGGTTCGTTGATTTGAGGATATGTATCTTTCATATCTTCTAATTATAAAAATGAAAAAAGGGGAGAGGGTGAGGTGTTTATATGTCTACTTTAAAGAACGTACTCGCCAAAAAAATTGAGGAGCACAGAAAAAGAACGACAAAGCTCTTAGTTGAAAGTGGCGATGTCAAAATTAGCGATGTGACGATCGCACAAGCAATTGGTGGGATGAGAGGAGTCAAAGGTCTAGTTACTGACATCTCTTATTTGGATCCATTTGAAGGGATTCGCTTCAGAGGGTATACAATACAAGAAGTTATGGAAGGTCTTCCAAAACCTGACGGCAAAGATTACCCTTATGTAGAAGGATTCTTTTATTTACTTTTAACAGGTGATATCCCCACAAAAGAACAAGCTGAAGAAGTAGTAGAGGATATGAAACATAGAGCAAAAGTTCCAGAGTATGTGTTTGATATTCTTAGGGCGATGCCGAGAGATTCACATCCCATGGTAATGTTTTCGGCAGCAATTGTATCGATGCAAAGAGAGTCAGAGTTTGCTAAAGCCTATAACGAGGGAAAATTTAATAAATATAATAGTTGGGAATACATGTATGAAGATGCATTAAACCTGATGGCAAGATTACCACAAGTTGGAGCTTTTATTTATAGGCTAAAATACAAAGGTGATACACAAATTGATCCAGATCCAACTCTTGATCTTGGTGGAAACTTTGCTCATATGATGGGATTAGAACCTCCTTATGATGAAGTAGCTAGAATGTACTTTATTCTTCATTCAGATCATGAAAGCGGCAACGTATCTGCTCATACCACTCACTTAGTCGCATCTGCTTTATCTGATGCTTATTATTCGCTATCTGCTGGCATCAATGGATTAGCTGGTCCTCTTCATGGCCTTGCAAACCAAGAGGTGCTTGCATGGATTCAACAATTTATGGAAAAATTAGGTGGTCAAGTTCCTACAACAGAACAATTGAAAAAAATTGTATGGGATACGCTTAATAGTGGCCATGTTATACCTGGATATGGTCATGCAGTTCTTCGTAAAACTGATCCAAGATATACTTCTCAAAGAGAATATTGCTTAAAGCATTTACCAGACTATCCTCTATTCCAACTTGTCAGTAAGCTTTATGAAGTTGTTCCTGATATTCTAAAAGAGCAAGGCAAAGCAAAAAATCCATGGCCAAACGTAGATGCTCAATCTGGTGTTATCCAGTGGTATTATGGTCTTACCGAATATGATTTTTATACAGTTCTATTTGGAATTGGTAGAGCACTAGGTGTTCTTGCAAATATTACATGGGATAGAGCGCTTGGTTACCCAATTGAAAGACCAAAATCTGTAACAACTGATATGTTGGAAGAATACGCAAAACAGGCACAAGAAGCAAAGAGTAACGAACATAGAGCCTAGATGATTTTGTTGTTTATAATAAGAAAACTGGAAGCGTTTGCATCATAATTTATTTGTAAAGGAATATAAAAAAATTAACAAAATTTTAAAAATGGATTGACGTTCTAGTTTTTAATATGCAGAATAGGAATTAATTGGGGTGTTTAAGTTTTCTTAAACCCCCTTGATTCATTCATATTAGACAAAAAACAATGGGAGAAATGGGAGGTAACAGACGATGTCAATTTTTGAAAAGTTTGACATGCCAACAAGAGGGGAAAAGATTACCATTGAAAATGGAAAATTAAATGTACCAGACAATCCAATCATTCCATTTATCGAGGGGGACGGGACAGGGCCAGATATTTGGGCAGCTTCTGTTCGAGTGCTAGATGCAGCAGTTGAAAAGGCATATGGCGGCAAAAGAAAAATTGAATGGTTTGAAGTTTACACTGGAGAAAAATCTTTCGAAAAATGGGGAGAATGGCTTCCAAAAGATACTTTAACAGCGATGAAAGAGTATTTGGTAGGAATAAAGGGTCCATTAACTACACCGATTGGTGGTGGAATTCGTTCCTTAAACGTTGCATTACGCCAAGAATTAGATTTATATGCTTGCGTTCGCCCTGTTCGTTATTTCCAAGGGGTTCCTTCTCCAATTAAGCATCCAGAATGGACAGACATGGTGATTTTCCGTGAAAATGCGGAGGATATTTATGCAGGTATTGAATGGCAAGAGGGAACAGAAGAAGTTCAAAAAATTGTCCGCTTCCTAATCGATGAAATGGGCGTAAAGAAAATTCGCTTCCCTGAAACCTCGGGTATTGGAATTAAGCCTGTATCCAAAGAAGGTACATACCGTTTAGTTCGTTCAGCTATTGACTATGCCTTAGAAAATAATCGTAAGAGTGTAACGTTGGTTCATAAAGGAAATATTATGAAATTTACTGAAGGGGCTTTCAAAAACTGGGGTTACGAAGTAGCTGAAAAGGAATATGGTGATAAAGTATTTACTTGGGCACAGTATGATCGCATTGCGGCTGAACAAGGTACAGAAGCTGCAAATAAAGCACAAGAAGAAGCATTAGCATCAGGCAAACTATTGATTAAAGATGTGATTGCAGATGCATTCTTACAACAAATCTTAACTAGACCAAAAGAATATGATATCATTGCTACCTTGAACTTAAATGGTGATTATATTTCTGATGCTTTAGCCGCACAAGTGGGTGGAATTGGTATTGCACCTGGAGCCAATATTAACTATACAACAGGTGTCGCATTGTTCGAGGCTACTCATGGTACAGCACCAAAATATGCGGGATTAGATAAAGTGAACCCATCATCTGTTATTCTATCTGGAGAAATGATGTTACGTTATATGGGATGGACAGAAGCTGCAGACCTCATTATTTCTGCTATGGAGAAGACCATTTCCAATAAAACAGTAACTTATGATTTTGCTCGTTTAATGGAAGGTGCAACGGAATTGAAATGCTCCGAATTTGGAACAGAATTAATTAAAAATATGTAATTCCAAAAAAATGGAGGGGATCACAATGGCAATGAAACGGAATAAAATTTCTGTGATTGGTGCTGGTTTTACTGGAGCTACAACTGCCTTGTTTTTAGCTCAAAAAGAATTAGGAGATGTTGTACTAGTTGATATTCCTCAACTAGAAAACCCAACAAAAGGGAAAGCCTTAGATATGTTAGAAGCTACTCCAGTTTTAGGGGTGGATGTAAATATTGTCGGTACAAGCAACTATGAAGATATTACTGGCTCTGATCTTGTGATTATTACCGCGGGAATCGCTCGTAAACCTGGAATGAGCCGTGATGATCTTGTTAATACAAATGCGGGTATTATAAAATCCGTTGCAGAACAAGTAGCAAAATATGCACCTAATTCCTATATTATCGTCTTATCCAATCCTGTAGATGCAATGACCTATGTTGCTTATAAGACAACAGGTTTCCCTAAAGAGCGCGTGATAGGGCAATCGGGTGTACTTGATACTGCTCGTTTCCGTACCTTTATCGCCCAAGCTCTTCATGTTTCTGTTGAAGATGTAAATGGGTTTGTATTAGGTGGCCATGGAGACTCGATGGTTCCTCTTGTTAGATATTCATTTGCTGGTGGCATTCCGTTAGAAACATTATTATCAAAAGACCAATTAGATGCGATCGTTGAACGGACACGTAAAGGTGGTGGCGAGATCGTCAATCTATTAGGAAATGGTAGTGCTTATTATGCACCAGCTGCTTCACTTGTTCAAATGGCTGAAGCCATTCTAAAAGATAAAAAACGAATCATTCCAACCATCGTTTATTTAGAAGGTGAGTATGGATACAATGATATTTATCTTGGTGTGCCAACATTGATTGGTGGAAATGGTATTGAAAAAGTATACGAATTAGAATTAACAGAAGAAGAAAAGGCTGCACTTAATAAATCTGCAGAAGCCGTTGAAGCAGTTATCAAGTTAGTTCGATAAAAAATAGATTACGCTTCAAGAGATAAACCCCGGGATTCCCGGGGTTTATAACCGTATAAGAAGGTATAAGCTTATTAAAGTAATAAAGTAAAGTTTAACAAAAAAATTGAGTGAATATTAAAAAAGCTATGATAAAATAAAGTTAGACAATGAAGAATTCAAAAAGGTTGGAGGGGAGATCTGTGAGGGAGATTCACGTAGATAGCATTATTGATGCAGTAGCAGAAATGGTTCAAACAGCTAACTTTGACTTAGGTGAAGATGTTGAAAACGCTTTCAAACAAGCGTTAAAAACAGAAGAATCTCAAACAGGTAAAGATGTTTTAAACCAATTATTAGAGAATGTCAGCATTGCAAGAAACGAAAGGGTGCCAATCTGTCAAGACACTGGATTTGCTGTGTTTATTGTTGAGTTAGGCCAGGATGCACATATTGTTGGTGGAAACTTAAATGATGCGATTAATGAAGGCGTACGTCGTGGGTATAAGGATGGTTACCTCCGCAAGTCAATCGTAGGCCATCCACTTGAGAGAAAGAATACTGGAGATAATACACCTGCCGTTATCCATATCGAAATAGTAGATGGAGATCAAGTGAAGATACATATGGCTGCAAAAGGTGGCGGTAGTGAAAATATGTCGTTTGTCAAAATGATGAAGCCTTCGGATGGGGTTGAAGGGGTAAAAGACTTTATCGTTGAATGCGTGAAGACAGCTGGACCCAATCCATGTCCTCCAATTGTGGTTGGTGTGGGAATTGGTGGCACTTTTGAAAAAGCTGCATATTTAGCTAAAAAGTCTTTATTTAGAGAATTAGGAAAACGAAGTCACCTAGAAGATATTGCACAGTTAGAAGAAGAATTACTAGGTAGAATCAATAAATTAGGTATCGGGCCTCAAGGTTTAGGTGGTCGAACCACTGCTTTAGATGTTCATATAGAAATCTATCCTGCACATATTGCTTCTCTTCCAGTAGCAGTAAATATCAATTGCCACGCTGGAAGACATAAAGAAGTAGTATTGTAAGGAAAGGAGTGACGAGGATGGCAACCGTTCATATAACAACACCTGTTTCTGCGGAGGAAATTTCAAAATTACAAGCTGGAGATCAAGTATTCATTTCTGGAGTGATCTATACAGCTAGAGATGCTGCTCATAAAAGATTAGTAGAATTGGTGGCAGATGGAAAAGATTTGCCGTTTGACATCAAGGATCAATTTATCTACTTTGTAGGACCAACACCTGCAAAGCCTGGAAAAGTCATTGGATCAGCTGGGCCAACGACAAGCTATCGGATGGATAAATATTCTCCTATTTTACTAGAGTTAGGACTTCGTGGAATGATTGGAAAAGGGAGTCGAAGTCAGGATGTAAAAGACTCTATGGTGAAAAATAAAGCAGTATATCTCGCAGCTGTTGGTGGAGCAGCCGCATTAATTGCCAAAACGATCAAAAAAGCAGAAGTAATTGCTTATGATGATTTAGGACCAGAAGCGATTAGAAGATTAGAAGTAGAAAATTTCCCAGCAATCGTTGTAAATGATGTGCATGGCAATGATCTTTATATTCAAGGAGCAGAACAATATAGAATCGTAGATTAACCATGTATTTACATTTGTTTAACATTTATTTAACATTATTTTAATATAGTTTTAAACAAGCGAAAAATACCACTTGTCAATTAGCCGATATTCAGTATAATTATTGATATAGTTTAAATAATATTTTCTAATTACACTGTATATATAAAATGTTCAGAAAATAAAGTATTCAGTGATTAGAAAAAAGATTACGTGGTATCTATTTCTACTATTTTTTAAGTAAGGTTGAATTTCAACCTTTACTATAAAAAAACATAACATAAGGGGGTCTTTTAATGAAGAAAACTAGCAAATGGCTAGTGCTAATGATTGCAATCATTATGGTTGCAAGTGTTGTACTTGCTGGTTGTGGTGGTGGAACCAGCACAGATGGCGAGAAAAAAGATCAAACTGCAGGAGAACAGCCTGCGAAAGAACAAGTTTTAAGGCTTAATGCAAAGACTGAACCACCAAGTTTAGACCCAGCTACTACGACTGACTCAACCTCAGGAGATATTTTACGTGAATTGATGGAAGGTTTAGTTCGTTTAGATGAAAATAGCCAGGTAAAACAAGGTTCTGGTATGGCTGAAAGCTGGGAAATTAGTGATGATGGCTTAAAATATACTTTCCATCTAAAAGATGCTAAGTGGTCTAATGGTGACCCTGTTACTGCACATGACTTTGAATTTGCATGGAAACGTGTATTAAATCCTGATACAGCATCTGACTATGCTTACCAATTATATTACTTAAAAAATGGTGAAGCTTATAATGCAGGTAAAGCAAAAGCTGAAGACGTAGGGGTTAAAGCACTTGATGACAAAACTTTAGAAGTAACGTTAGAAGCTCCTACACCTTTCTTCTTACAATTAACTGCATTCTATACTTTATTTCCTGTAAATCAAAAAGTTGTAGAAGCTAATAAAGAATGGGCTGCTGAAGCTGCAACATATGTTAGTAATGGTCCTTTCAAATTAACAAAATGGGAACATGATTCCGAAGTAGTGATTGAAAAGAACGAAAACTACTGGAATAAAGACAAAGTGAATTTATCCAAAATTTCTTGGGTTATGATCAATGATGATAACACTGAGTATCAATTATTTCAAAACAATGAGTTAGATATCGCACAACCACCAACTGAATTAACCAAAGAGTTAATCGACAAAGGTGAAGCAACAAGTAAACCAGTCTTAGGTAACTACATGTTTGTCTTCAATGTTGAAAAAGAACCATTTACTAACAAGTATGTTCGTCAAGCCTTTGCTGCTGCGATCGACCGTGAGTCATTGATTAACAATGTAACTCAAGGTGGCCAAATACCTGCATATGCTTTTGTACCACCGGGGGCATCTCCTGATATGGGAGTAGATTTCCGTGAGAAAAATGGAGACTTCGTTAAGAAGCCTGCTGAAGCAAAAGCATTATTAGAAAAAGGAATGCAAGAGTTAGGGTTAAAAACATTCCCTAAAGTAACATTATCTTATAACACAAATGATGGTAATAAGAAAATTGCTGAAGCAGTTCAAGCAATGTGGAAACAAAATCTTGGTGTTGATGTAGAATTAACAAACCAAGAATGGAAAGTTTACTTAAAAACTTTAAGTGCTGGAGACTACCAAATCGGACGTTATGGATGGTTAGCTGACTACATGGATCCAATGACATTTATGGATATGTGGGTAACTGATGGCGGAAATAACGATACAAACTGGAGTAATGCAAGATACGATGAATTGATCAAACAAGCAAAATCAACTGGCGATCAACAAGTTCGATTAGCTGCATTCCAAGAAGCTGAACAAATCTTAATGGATGAAATGCCTATCATTCCAGTTTATTTCTATACTCGTGTGTTCATGCAACATGACAATGTGAAAAATGTTGTTCGTCATGCTGATGGAAGTTCCGACTTTACATGGGTAACGATTGAGTAGTAAAATAGTATAGTTAATGTTTGAAAACAGGTTAGGGTTAGAGAGGTATGCCTATGGGTATGCTTCTCTACTTCTTTGTCTGTGCCATTTTTATGGAGGTGTTAGACTTGCTAAGATTCATACTTCAAAGATTAGGGATGTTAATCATCACCCTTTGGGTTATTGTGACATTAACCTTTTTTTTAATGCATGCAATCCCTGGGGATCCATTTACACAAGAGAAGAAATTACCACCGCAAACGATTGAAAACTTAAAGAAGCATTATGGGTTGGATAAATCACTTCCTGTACAATATTTAGATTACTTGGGAAACGTTGCAAAATTAGAACTAGGTCCATCTTTTTCATCTAAGACATTGACGGTTAATGATATTATCAATAACAATTTTCCTGTTTCTGCACAATTAGGGTTACAATCTTTAATCATTGCTTTAGGTATAGGACTTACATTAGGAATAATCGCGTCATTAAAGCATAATTCAGGACTAGATTATACAGCGATGGTTATTGCTGTATTAGGCGTATCTGTTCCTAATATCGTCTTGGCTCCAATTTTGATTGACATATTTGCAGTGAAACTTGGGTGGTTTCCAATCGCAAGATGGGGAACTTTTGCGCATACTATTTTACCTTCAACAGCACTAGGTATGCACTCAATGGCAGTTATCGCTCGATTGATGCGTTCCAATATGTTGGAAGTTTTAGGACAAGACTATATTCGTACAGCGAAATCGAAGGGACTTAATTCTTTCCAAGTGATTTGGAGGCATACCATTCGTAATGCCATTATGCCTGTTATTACGATTTTAGGTCCACTAACTGCTACACTTTTAACGGGCACTTTTGTTGTTGAACAAATTTTCGGTATCCCTGGATTAGGTAAATATTTCGTAACTAGTGTGACAAATCGTGATTACCCAGTTATTTTAGGTACAACTATTTTCTATAGTGCAGTTTTAATTTCTGCGAATTTTCTAGTTGATCTAGCCTATGGATTTATTGATCCAAGAATCAAAATTGGAGCTAAGGGGGAATAAGCATGCCAGAAATCACAAATCAAAGCTTTCAACGTATCAGTCATGACCGTGACCAGGCTGAAAAAATTGTTCGTCCTAGCTTAAACTTCTGGCAGGATGCATGGAGACGTTTGAAGAAAAATAAACTTGCTATGTTAGGTTTATGGATAATCGTTTTTTTGGCAATTATGGCTCTTATAGGTCCGCATTTAACACCTTATGATTATAGAACTCAAGATTTAACTATTACCAATCAACCAATGAGTGTTGAACATTGGTTTGGGACAGATGATCTTGGCCGTGATGTGTTTGCGCGACTTTGGTCAGGAGCACGAATTTCATTATTCATTGGTTTAACTGCAGCATTAGCCGATCTGCTTATTGGTGTCATCTATGGTGGAATTTCTGGTTATGCAGGTGGCAAAGTTGACCAGTTTATGATGAGGGTTGTTGATGTATTATATGGGCTTCCATATTTACTTGTTGTTATTCTTTTAATGGTCGTCATGGATCGTGGTTTGGGAACGATTATTCTTGCATTAATTGCAACTGGATGGATTGGTATGGCGCGTTTGGTCCGTGGCCAAATCCTACAAATAAAAGAAATGGAATTTATATTAGCAGCTAGAACATTAGGTGCGAATACAACAAGATTATTATTTAAACACTTAATTCCAAATACATTAGGGCCAATTATTGTTAGCATGACTTTAACTGTTCCTGGTGCAATCTTCTCAGAAGCATTCTTAAGTTTTATTGGTTTAGGTGTACCCGCGCCTTTAGCAAGTTGGGGTACAATGGTAAATGAAGGAATTGTTACAATTCTTTCTGGCCATTGGTGGAGATTGGCATTCCCTGCCTTTATGATTTCATTAACGATGTTTGCCTTTAACGTATTTGGCGATGGTTTGCGAGATGCGTTAGATCCTAGATTAAGAAAATAAGGGAGGAGAGAATCATGGCAGAAAAAGTGTTACAAGTCAAAGATCTAGAAGTCTCCTTCTTGACATATGCTGGAGAAGTTAAAGCCGTTCGTGGCTTATCATTTGATGTTGAAAAGGGAGAAGCTGTCGCAATCGTAGGAGAATCTGGTAGTGGAAAAAGTGTTACCTCTCAATCGATTATGAAGCTGATTCCAACACCACCTGGTGTATATAAAAACGGAGAAATCATTTTTGAAGGTAAGGATTTGATTAAATTATCCAATAAAGAAATGGAAGAAATCCGTGGTTCTTCAATTGGTATGATTTTCCAAGACCCAATGACATCATTAAATCCAACAATGACAGTAGGTAGACAAATTTCTGAGGGCTTAATTAAGCATCATGGAATGAATAAAGCAGAAGCTTTAAAACGATCTGTTGAGATGTTAGAACTTGTAGGAATTCCTAACCCTGAACTACGTGTTAAACAATACCCACATGAATTTAGTGGTGGGATGAGACAAAGGGTTATGATTGCTATTGCCTTGGCATGTAGTCCAAAACTGTTGATTGCAGACGAACCAACGACTGCTTTGGATGTTACAATTCAAGCGCAAATTCTTGATTTGATGAAAGATTTGCAAAGTAAATTAGATACTTCGATTATTATTATTACTCACGATTTAGGCGTTGTAGCTGATATTGCACAAAAAGTAATTGTTATGTATGCGGGTCAAGTTGTGGAACAAGGATATTTAGATGATATCTTCTATAACCCACAACATCCATATACCTGGGGATTATTAAAATCCGTACCACGCTTAGATTCTAAAGGTCATCGTTTAGATTCAATCGAAGGAACGCCACCAGATTTATTAGCCCCGCCAAGTGGATGTCCGTTCCATCCAAGATGTCCTTTTGCAATGGAGATTTGTACAAAGGAATTCCCTGAAGCGTCGATCATTGGCCCAGGTCATAAGGTTCATTGTTGGCTACAACATCCGCAAGCACCTAAAGAGGGTACACCATTAGCGGTAGGAGGTGCGAATCATGAGTCAAAATAAACAAAGTGGCAATAGTGAAACGATTTTAGAGGTAAAAAATTTACAAAAGCACTTTAAAGTTGGAAATGGTGTTGTAAAAGCGCTAGATGGTGTTACTTTTAGCATGAAAAAAGGGGAAACCCTAGGACTTGTTGGTGAATCAGGATGTGGAAAGTCAACAACAGGAAGAACCATTATCCGTTTGTATGAACCTACAGGTGGCGAAGTTATTTTTAAGGGGAAAAAGGTTAATAACCTTAGAGGACATGATTTAAAGCAATTTAACAGGGAGATGCAAATGATCTTCCAAGATCCTTATGCATCTTTAAACCCTCGAATGACTGTTGCAGATATCATTGGTGAAGGAATTGATATTCACAATTTAGCATCAGGAAAAGAAAGGTTAGAACGAATTTATCATTTATTGGAAACTGTTGGTTTAAATCGTGAACATGCTAACCGTTTTCCACACGAATTTAGTGGGGGTCAACGTCAAAGAATTGGGATTGCTAGAGCCTTAGCAGTAGAACCTGACTTTATCATTGCCGATGAACCAATTTCAGCTTTAGACGTTTCAATTCAAGCACAAGTTGTTAACCTCCTACAAGATTTACAAAAAGAAAGAGGTTTAACTTATTTGTTTATCGCCCATGATCTTTCCATGGTAAAACATATAAGTGACCGAATTGGTGTCATGTATTTAGGTAATCTAGTCGAATTAGCAGAAAGTATTGAATTATATAATAAGCCTCTTCATCCTTATACAGAGGCATTATTATCTGCTATTCCAATACCTGATCCTAAAATCGAGCGAACAAGAGAACGCATCATCTTGGAAGGGGATGTTCCAAGTCCATTAAATCCGCCAAGTGGTTGTCGTTTTAGAACACGTTGTCCAAAGGCAATGCCAGAATGTGCAATTGAAACACCTGTTTTAAAAGAGGTTCAACCAGGACATTTTGTTGCTTGCCATTTATATAAATAAGATCTGAAAAGAACCCTGTTGATCCATTTTTAGGATACAATAGGGTTCTTTTAAATACTAAAGAAGGT
Organism: Tepidibacillus sp. HK-1; assembly: GCF_001748485.2. Taxonomy (NCBI): domain Bacteria; kingdom Bacillati; phylum Bacillota; class Bacilli; order Caryophanales; family Bacillaceae; genus Tepidibacillus; species Tepidibacillus sp. HK-1. The sequence goes on from NZ_BDGM02000015.1 coordinate 58,531, forward strand.
TTAACTTTCTTTCAAATTCGTGTGATCCCACAAAAGTAATTGGAGTTAGCTTCAGAGGAAAGTCGTTAATTTTGTAGGTTTAGTTATATACCAATAAATAAAGAAAAAAATAGGATTGAATAATGAGAAATAGTGAAATGAATAAAGGTATAAAGATAAATAACTCTCTTTTTGCATTTTTTCTTAAAAGATCATCTTTACTTTCACCATTAGCGTTTATTTCATAACGCCAATGTGATCGATCGACAGAGGGATCCGATCTAAAAAATAACTGTTTCCATCCTTTCGCAAACAGATCAAAAAAACCAGAAAAAATAACAACTGCAACTCCACTTATCATCAAAAGAAATAGACCAATCATAAAAGATATATTGATATAATTGGTAAGAAATTTACCTTCAGTTATGATCGATATCATACCCGATAGAATAGAAAAAGTGATAGACAAAATAATGCGAATAAACCATTTTCTTTTTGCCACGTACAAATCATTCCTTCAATTAGTTCATTGCATAATGAAAAATCATCACTAAATATCATATCAAATATGGAAGGGATACACAATTTACTTAATGTATGTTTTAATTAAACTAGGCATGTTAGGTTGGTTAATTTATTTAGGAAGGGACTGGCATTTTCATGCAAAAGAGAATATTGGTTGTTGATGATGAACCTTCAATTGTCACCTTAGTTAAATTTAATTTGGAAAAATTGGGGTATTCTGTAGAAGTAGCGTCTGATGGTGGACAGGCGGTAGAGCTTTGTATGAAAGTCCCATACGATTTAATGATCTTAGATATTATGTTACCTGGTCTAGATGGGATAGAGGTTTTGAAGGAACTTAGGAAAAATCAAATGGAAATTCCAGTTATTTTATTAACTGCAAAAGATGAAGAGTTTGATAAGGTTCTTGGTTTAGAATTAGGTGCAGATGATTATATGACAAAACCTTTTAGTACTAGAGAATTAATAGCACGAGTAAAAGCGGTATTAAGAAGGTATCAATCAAGATTATCTGAAAAAGTACAAGATGAAGATTTAAAAAACATTCAAATTGGTGATTTACAAATTGAAGAAGAAAAGTTCGAGGCAAGGTTAAAAGGAGAATTATTAGAACTAACACCAAAGGAATTTGAATTATTACTTTATTTGGTAAGGCATCAAGGAAAAGTTTTAACAAGAGACCAATTGCTAAATGCGGTCTGGAATTATGATTTTGTAGGAGATTCAAGAATTGTTGATGTTCATGTGAGCCACTTACGAGAAAAAATAGAAGAAGATACGAGACAACCAAAGTATATTAAAACCATTCGTGGCATCGGCTATAAATTTGGTGATCCTAGCAATGAAAAAAATTAGAAATCGTTTAACATTAACATTTACACTTTTAATCGGGATCTCCTTACTTAGTTTAGGTTTTTTCCTTACCAATTTGATTGATAAGATCTACCTTAATGCATTAGGAGATCGTTTAGTCAAAGAAGCTAATCTTACGAAAGATATGATTTCCTGGGAAATCGGTTCAAAAGAGGGTTTAGTGTTATTTCAACAACTAGCTAACAATACATCAAAAGAATTAAATACGAGAATTACTTTTATTGATAAAAATGGCTTGGTACTAGCTGATTCGAAATATGACAAAAATAAAATGGATAATCATGCTAATCGTCCAGAAGTACAGACATCGTTAAATGGAAAGATTGGAAAAGCAATTCGTTATAGTCATACACTAGGAATGGAGATGTTGTACACTTCCGTCCCAATCATGAAAAATAATCAAATTATAGGTGTTGTTCGTTTATCTCTACCTGTGAATGAGATTAAGGCATCACTAGAAAGTTTTTGGTATAGTTTGGTCATTGGCTTATTTATTGTCTTTTTGATTACTATTCTTATTAGTTATCGAATTTCTAATAAAATTACAAAACCAATTGAAGATATGACAGAAATCGCAAAAAGAATAACCAATAAAGACTATTCTGCAAGGATTCATTTAAACAGTAATGATGAAATTGGGCAATTAGGAATCGCCATTAACTTGATGGCAGATAGTTTAAACAATCAGATTATGACCATTCATGAAAATGAGAAAAAAATAACAACAGTATTAAACAATATGGCAAATGGAGTTTTATTAGTTGATAAGTCAGGAAAGATAATCCTTGCTAATCCAGCTATTGAATGGTTATTGGGAGAACAAATTGAACAAATCATAGGTAAATATCATATAGAAGCTGGACAAAATTACGCTTTAAGTGAATTGATAGAAAGGTCTTTAAATACCGGAGAATCTATTCACGCAGAAATTAGTATCCAATATCCAATCAAAAAATATCTAGATTGTCATTTAGCTCCGATCTATGATGCAAAAGGACAGATTAATGGGGTTGTCTCTGTCCTCCATGATATTACAAAACTAAAACACTTAGAGAATATGAGAACGGAATTTATTGCTAATGTCTCACATGAATTAAGAACACCGATTACTGCTGTGAAAGGTTTTGCAGAAACTTTACTAGATGGTGCATTGAAAGATGAGGAAACAAGTAGAGCTTTTCTGCAAATCATCTATAACGAAAGTGAACGCCTTCATCGTTTAATAAGTGATTTATTAGATTTATCTAAAATTGAGTTAAACCAAAACTTATTAAACTATTCTACGGTAGATTTGAGAGAGCTTATTCATAGCACCATTGAGACGTTCAAACCACAAGCTGTAAAAAAACAATTATATATTGTTAAAGAGCTTGATGATATCCATGCTGAAGTAGACGGAGATCGAATAAGACAGGTTATTATCAATCTTTTAACAAATGCAATGGCATATACACCTGCGAATGGATCTATAAAGGTGACGCTTAAAGCTTTCAAACCCGAACAAATAAAAATAACGGTTGAAGATACTGGAATAGGTATTCCGAAAAAAAGTTTATCTAGAATTTTTGAGCGATTTTATCGAGTGGATAAAGCTAGATCAAGAGAATCTGGAGGAACAGGTTTAGGATTAGCAATTGTAAAACATATTGTTGAATCCCATGAAGGTTATATTCAGGTGGAAAGTGAAGTTCAAAAAGGAACGAAGTTTGCTATTATTCTGCCTAAATATAAAAAGGAAAAGATCGATGGAAATGGGATTTAACAAATGAAACCTTTCTTATTTTAAATCGTAGTAAATAATGAATATATAACGATCTAGAAAAGATTAGTTTGATGAAACGAGAGGAGTAAGGAAATGGATAACGAAAAAGTGATTGATATGAAACCAAAAATGAATCTGAAAACAGGACGTACTATTTCAATGTTTGTTATACTTGGGCTCATTGTCTTGTTAGCTTTAAATTCATTTGTTATTGTTGAGGCAGGAAATAGGGGAATTGTTTTACAACTAGGCGCTGTTAAACCTATCGTATTAAATGAAGGACTTCATTTTAAGATTCCATTTATTCAAGAAGTGATTCCAGCAGAGGTTCGTGTACAAAAAGCTCAATCTGAACAAACTGCTGCATCCAAGGATTTACAGGTCGTTACTACTGTAGTTGCTGTTAACTTTCACCTTAATCCAGAAGAAGTGAATAAACTTTATCAAAATGTAGGTTTAGCCTATAAGGAAAGGATTGTAGACCCTGCAATTGGAGAAGCGCTTAAAGCTGTTACAGCTCAATATACAGCTGAAGAGTTAATTTCAAAAAGGCCTGAGGTAAGTACGAAAGTAAAAGAACAATTAGCGAAGAAGTTAGCAAATTATAATATGGTACTTGATGAAATCAATATTACTGAATTTAAGTTTAGCAATGAATTTAATAATGCGATCGAACAAAAACAGGTTGCTGAACAACAAGCATTAAAAGCAAAATTAGATTTGCAAAGAATTGAAATTGAGGCAAAACAAAAGATTGAGCAAGCAAAAGCAGAAGCAGAATCATTAAGATTACAAAAACAAGAGGTAACTCCAGAGCTTGTTGAATTAAGAAAAATCGAAGCACAAATGGAAGCCATTAAGAAATGGGATGGTAAGCTTCCAAATGTTACAGGTGGGGCAACACCTTTTATTGATGTAAATGGAATTAAATAAGATCAAATATCAATGATTATAAAATTACAGTCCCCTTTTTGGAGGGCTGTTTTTTTTATTGGGACACCAAAAAAGTAATTGGAATAAGCTTCAAAGGAGATCGTCACTTTTGTGGGCTATCTTGTATTGCTTGAAGAGGATATCCTTACAGTGTTATGATAGATTGTGAATATGAGACGAGGTGAAAAGATGGGGAAGTTGGTTTTAATCGATGGAAACAGTATTGCGAATCGAGCATTTTATGCTTTACCACTGCTTAGTAATAGACAAGGTATTTACACAAATGCGGTTTATGGATTTACACAAATCTTATTAAAAATCTTAGACGAGATTAAACCAGAATATATTCTTGTGGCTTTTGATGCTGGAAAAGTTACGTTTAGACATGCGGATTTTAAAGAATATAAAGGAAAAAGGCTGCAAACCCCTTCTGAATTGTCTGGGCAATTTCCAATGTTACGTGAACTACTAGAAGCATTCCAAATTCCATATTTTGAACTTAATGGTTATGAAGCTGATGATATTATTGGAACTTTAACCAAAACAGCAGAAATAGAAAATTTGGATACGATTGTTGTAACTGGGGACAAAGATATGCTTCAGTTGGCTTCTGATCATGTTTCCATTTATCTTACTCGTAAAGGAATTACAGAGGTAGAAGCTTATGGTCCAAAGGAGATCAAAGATAAATATCAACTCACTCCAAAACAAATTATCGATCTAAAAGGATTAATGGGAGATACCTCTGATAATATTCCTGGAGTACCTGGAATTGGTGAAAAAACAGCATTAAAATTACTTCATCAATATGGTAGTGTTGAAGAAGTTCTAGCACATATTGATGAAATTTCCGGTAAAAAGATAAAAGAAAATTTATCAATCTATCGCGAACAGGCAATATTAAGTAAGCAATTGGCTACTATTTTTAGAGATGTACCGATGCAATTTTCGATCGAACAGCTAACTTATCATGGTTTTGATCAGGAAAAAGTATATGAGTTGTTTTCAAAGTGGGAGTTTCATTCACTTATAGAACGATTAGAAATAGACAAAGGAGAAAATAAACAGCAAGATCAAATCTTGCAACTGAAGATTAATTCTTTTACAGATGAAAGTAAACAAATCTGGAATACCATCTTAAATCAAGGTGACCAACCACTTGCACTTCATGTGGAAACAAATGGGGAAAATTCTACGGATAAGATTTTGGGGATCTCTTTGTCAAATGATACTGAACAATTGTTTCTGTCTATTGAAAATGTTATGGATTGGCCTGAGTTTCAAAATTGGCTTAAAAATCCGAATGCTGCAAAATGGGTGTATGATGCCAAGCGAACAGAAATGGTCTTTTTCTGGAATCATATTCAAATAGAAGGGATACAATTTGACCTATTATTAGGTTCCTATTTGTTAAACCCTTCTGATGGAGCTGTCTTTCTATCTGACATCGCCAAGCAATACAATTACATGGGTCTACAATCAGACCAAGGATTTTATGGAAAAGGGGCAAAAAGAGAGATACCTGAGCAGAATCTATTAATGGAACATATCAGTCGAAAAGCTCATGTGATCCATCACTTAAAGCCATTTATCGAGAACAAATTAATAGAAAATCAATTATCTGAGTTATTGTATGCTGTTGAGCTTCCATTATCAAGGGTATTAGCAAAAATGGAGAAAATTGGAGTGAAAGTAGACGAAGAGCGCCTAAAACTAATGGGAGTAGAAATTGAGCAGACATTAAAGAAGTTGACAGAGGAAATTTATGAGTTAGCTGGAGTGGAGTTTAACATCAATTCACCAAAACAATTAGGTGAAATATTATTTGATAAGCTGCAGTTACCGATCATGAAGAAAACCAAAACAGGTTATTCCACTAGTGCTGATGTTCTTGAAAAATTGGAGCCATACCATCCAATCATTGGACAGATTTTACATTATCGTCAGTTAGGGAAATTATATTCAACCTATATTGAAGGACTTTTAAAGGTGATTCACCCTAAAACAAAAAGGATTCACACAACCTTTAATCAGGCGATTACAGCTACGGGTCGTTTAAGCAGTACAGAACCAAATTTACAAAACATTCCGATCCGTTTGGAAGAAGGAAGAAAAATTAGACAGGCATTTATTCCTTCTGAACCTGATTGGCTGATCCTTGCAGCAGATTACTCACAAATTGAATTAAGGGTACTCGCCCATATCTCAAATGATGAAAAATTAATAGAAGCATTTCAAAAAGATATGGATATCCATACAAAGACGGCGATGGATGTATTTAGGGTCAATGAGGATGAAGTCACTTCATTGATGAGAAGACAAGCAAAAGCTGTTAATTTCGGCATCGTTTATGGAATTAGTGACTATGGTCTATCCCAAAACCTTAATATTTCCCGAAAAGAAGCTGGAGAATTTATTGATCGATATTTTGCGGTTTTCCATGGCGTCAAGCAATATATGAAGGATATTGTTGAAAGGGCAAAAAAAGAGGGTTATGTAAGTACCTTATTACATCGTCGTAGATATTTACCAGATATCAATAGTTCTAATTTTAACTTGAGAAGTTTTGCAGAAAGAACAGCTATGAATACCCCAATTCAAGGAACAGCAGCTGATATTATCAAATTAGCGATGATTCAGGTGGCAGAACAAATGGAACAAAAGCATTTAAGAAGTCGTTTATTACTACAAGTTCATGATGAATTGATCTTTGAAGTCCATTCTGATGAGATAGATGAAATGAAGATTTTAGTCAAAGATACCATGGAACATGCTTTAGACTTAAACGTTCCTTTGAAAGTTGATATGAATATTGGAAAAACGTGGTACGAAGCGAAATAAGATTGAAAGAGGATTCTTTATGCCAGAATTACCTGAAGTTGAAACAGTGAGAAGATCATTGGAAATGTTAATTATAGGAAAAACGATAAAAGAAGTAAATGTCTTTTATCCTAAAATCATTAGAATACCTGGTGATATCGGAGAATTTAAATGGATATTACAAGGCCAAACGATTGAAGGTATCGGAAGAAAGGGAAAATATCTTCTATTCTATATGAATAGTGTAACGATGATTTCTCATTTACGCATGGAAGGAAAATATATTTATCATGAAGAAAAAATGAAGGAATTTGATAAGCACACACATGTTGTTTTTACCTTTACTGATGGAAGTATCCTTCAATATCGTGATGTCAGAAAGTTTGGAACGATGGATGTTGTCTCAAAAGGTAAGGAAATAGAATTTGAATCTTTAAAAAAATTAGGTCAAGAACCGATTGATCCAAACTTTGATCCAGAGCTTTTTAAGCAACAACTGAAAACAAGATCTGCACCGATTAAACAAAGCTTATTAAATCAGGAAATTGTAAGTGGTCTTGGTAACATCTATGTGGATGATAGTTTAGCACTAAGTAAGATCCATCCTTTAAGAACGGGTAATTCCCTTACAGATGAGGAAATTGATCAACTAATCCTAGCTATGAAACAGGTTTTGTTAAAAGCGATTGAAAAAGGTGGGTCGACGATTAGAACTTATGAAAGCTTTTATGGTAGAGGTTCAATGCAAGATCATTTAATTGTCTATGGTCGTACAGGTCAACCCTGTTATCAATGTGGAACACTAATTGAAAAAATCAAAGTAGGTGGAAGAGGGACACATTTTTGTCCTAATTGCCAAAAGAATTTTAATAGCTAATATTGCACCCCTTTTGCGCCCACTCCATAAGATATTAAGGTAAGTTTTCGATGTAGAGCTTTTGGAGAGGGGAGAGCAATCGTGCATATGATTTCTCTAATCATTTTAAGTTTAGCTGTAAGTCTAGATAGTTTTGGTGTAGGTGTGACTTATGGTGTAAGAAAAGTACGTATTCCTATATATTCTATTTTGATTATTGCATTGCTTTCAGCTTCTATGATTCTTTTATCTATGCAATTAGGGGTATGGATTAGCTATGTATTGTCACCATATATGGCTAAATGGATTGGTTCTATCATATTGATATGTATAGGAGTTTGGGCTATCTTCCAAGTGTCTCGACATAGCCATGAGGATGTTGAGTGCCCTACTCCTGTAAATGAATATCAAGAAAAAAAGATGATTTCGATCGAAATTAAAAAATTAGGCCTTGTCATTCAAATTTTAAAGATGCCAATGAAAGCAGATATCGACCGTTCAGGGGTTATTTCGACAATGGAGGCAGCTTTTTTAGGAATAGCTTTATCCTTAGATGCATTTGGTGCAGGATTAGGAGCAGCTTTAATTGGTTTCGAACCATTAAAGACAGCTACGATGATTGCAGGAATGAGTGGGCTTTTTATATTAGTAGGGATGAAGGTAGGATTATTGTTTTCTGATGTAGAATGGTTAAAAAGATTTACAATTCTACCTGGACTTATTTTGATCATGATGGGGATTATTAAAATCTTTTAATGGAGTGATTTGATGCTTATTGGGTTAACGGGAGGCATTGGTAGTGGGAAAAGTACAGTATCCAATTTATTTGCAAAGTACGGAATACCTGTAATTGATGTAGACCAGATTGCAAGGGAAATTGTAAAACCTGGTGAAGAAGCATGGCAGATGATTATTGATCATTTTGGCTCGGAAATCTTATTACCAGATCAAACGATTGACCGAAAAAAATTAGGGAAGATTATTTTTAATGATTCTCAAAAACGGGAAATACTTAATGAGATCACACATCCCATTATCTTTGCTTCTCTCGTTAAACGAGCAAAAGAGTTACAAACAAAATACGATCACGTCATCGTGGACATTCCATTATTATTTGAATCAAAAAGAGAGCGACTGTTTGATTTGATTGTTGTTGTTTATGTTGACCCAAAAATTCAGTTAAGTCGGCTCATGGAACGAGATCGGATCACCAAAGAAGAAGCATTATCAAAAATAAGAGCGCAACTGGACTTGAATTTGAAAAAAGAAATGGCAGATATCGTTATTGACAATAGTTTGGGCATATCCAACACAGAATTGCAGGTTGTTGAATGTATAAAAAAATGGTATGGAAAGTTGGATTAAAAAGAAGGATGGCAAATAAACCATTTACCAAAAAAACGGCTCTTATTTTTTTTCTTTTATTTTTAGTTTTTTTAAGTTTAAATTCAAAATGGCTTTGGCAACTCATGTATCCAATCAAATATAATGATATCATCTACAAATATTCTCGCCAATTTGACATTGATCCCTACTTAATTTTGTCTATCATACAAGTTGAAACTCGATTTGATGAAAAAAAAATTTCTAAAAAAGGTGCAGTTGGATTGATGCAAATCATGCCTGAAACAGCAAAATGGATTATTGAAAAAGGCAATTTTCCACCACAATCACTTGAGTATTTATCAAGGCCTGAGGTGAATATCGCATTGGGAAGTTGGTATTTAGCAAATATCAATCAACAATTTCAAGGCAACGAAATTTATACGATGGCTGCATATAATGCTGGGCCTGGTAATGTAAAAAAGTGGATTGAAGATGGGATATGGGATGGGAATGCTGAAACCATTGATCAAATACCATTCGGAGAAACAAGGCATTACATACAAAGGGTTCTCCATTTTTATGAACGCTACCAATGGATTTATTCGTTTGAATTTGATACATAGTGGCTTATACTTTCTCACCATTTAAAACGAAGGCTCTCTATAGGGCCTTTTTTTAATATTAAAGAAAGTTTAACTTTCTTCCGCTTATCGTTTAAGGTTTGTATATTCCATAAGCAGCGCTTTGGGAGTGTATTTCTTACCTCAATTTTCATTCATAGAAATACACGGACAACGGAGCGCGTTGGAATATACAAACTTATGTAATTTAAGATAAATAATTTTTAGTGCTATTTTTTTTAAATATGTTATACTTATTATAGTAAATAAGATAAATTAGTATGTTATAATGTGAAGGAGAGAGTAGAAATATGCCATTAAGATTAGCGATTAATGGATTTGGTCGTATTGGGCGTATGGTTTTTAGAAGGGCAATGGAAAATCCAGAGATTGAAATTGTTGCAATTAATGCAAGTTACCCTCCTGAAACTTTGGCTCATCTGTTAAAATACGATACAGTACATGGGAAAATAAATGCAAATATAAAGGTGAATGGACAAACGATTCTTGTAAATGATAAAGAAACTATGATTGTATCTGAACGTAATCCTGAATTCTTACCATGGAAAGATCTAAAAATAGATGTGGTTATCGAATCTACCGGAAAATTTAGAGACAAGGAAAGTGCGAGTAAACATTTTTCTGCTGGGGCGAAGAAGGTGATTATCACTGCGCCGGCAAAAGGAGAAGACATTACGATTGTCATGGGAGTTAATCATGATCAATATGATCCTGAGCAACACCATATTGTTTCCAATGCTTCCTGTACTACTAATTGTTTAGCACCTATAGCAAAGGTTTTACATCAACATTTTAAAATTGAATCAGGAATGATGACTACAGTTCATTCCTATACCAATGATCAGCGAGTCCTTGATAATATGCATAAAGATTTAAGAAGAGCTAGAGCAGCGGGGCAATCGATTATTCCAACTTCAACTGGAGCTGCAAAAGCAGTGTCACTTGTTCTTCCCGAATTAAAAGGAAAGTTGAATGGAGTCGCTCTCAGAGTACCCACTCCTGATGTATCAATCGTAGATCTTGTCGTTCAAGTTGAAAAAAAAGTGACAGTTGAAATGGTGAATGAGGTTCTGAAGAAAGCAAGCTTTCAGGAATTAAACGGCATCCTTCAATACTGTGAAGAACCCCTAGTATCCTCTGATTTTATAGGAAACGATCATTCATCGATTGTAGATAGCTTATCGACAATGGTCATTGGAGAAAATCAAATCAAGGTAATGGCTTGGTATGATAATGAATGGGCTTATTCATGTCGGGTAGTTGATTTGGCTAAATATCTTCATGACAAAGAAAAACAAAAACATAAAAATAAAGTTTTAACTGCATAGATTTGAAATGCATAAGATACTATAACAGCACTGAGTTATTATCAGTGCTGTTAACTTTTTTCTGAAGCATATCTCCAAATACTTCAGAGCATCCTATTGAATTATCTAGTTACAGTTTGTCCTGCAAGTTGTTGTTCAGCGATTTGAACTAAACGACGAGTAATGTTACCTCCGATTGCACCGTTATCACGGGAAGCGATGAATCCCATGTAACCGTCTTGAGGAATTTGAACTCCTAATTCATTAGCAATCTCAAATTTTAATTGGTCTAAAGCTTGACCTGCTTGAGGAACTACTAATTGATTGCTACTGCGCTCTTGCCCTGCTGCCATTGTTGTTCACCTCCTTATCGGTTGGTAATCGTATTGTATGTAGAATCAAATGTTTCAATACAGGTAAGTGATTCCAGTGTCAGCAAATGAAAATAAAAATAAAAATTCTCTTGCAAAAAGGGGATAAAACCAGTATACTGAAATTCGTGAAATTCAATTTACTTTTTAAATAACTAAGGAACCAGTATCTACTCAAAGGGTTAGGACCTCATCGGACTAACTTTCCCCCGTGGTAGATGACGTAGGTCCCGCATGCTTGAGAGGGCATGGAATTATTGTAAAAAGGGGGATGACGTTATGGATACTATGGGACGTCATGTAATTGCAGAATTATGGGGTTGTAATGTTGAAAAATTAAATGATTTAAAATTTATTGAAAAAATGATGGTTGATGCAGCACTTGAAGCTGGCGCAGAAATTCGTGAAGTTGCCTTTCATAAGTTTGCACCGATGGGTGTTAGTGGAGTTGTCATTATTTCAGAATCTCATCTAACGATTCACAGTTTTCCTGAGCATTCATATGCAAGTATTGATGTATATACTTGTGGTGATCGAATTGACCCAAATGTTGCAGCAAATTACATTACGAAGCAACTTGAAGCAACAACTCGTGAATCTGTACAAGTTCCACGTGGTGTTGGGCCAGTCGTGATTGAACCAACAAAAATTGAAACGTATAGTAAATAATCTATCCAAAAAGAAGGATCTGATCCTTCTTTTTTTACTGTTGACATAACTGTGTTAACTTAGTAATATATAAAAGTCGAACAAAATTATAATAACCGAATATGAACTGGTAAGTATAGAGGTGCGGTTACTTAAGAGTAAGATTATCTTCAATAGGGCTTTGGGTAATCTGAAAGGAAGAACCGCCGAAGTGTATAACTTTAGCCCAAAGGGTTATATGCTGGTTCTGCATAAAATATATGTAGAACTGTCACAAAATGTATTTTGTGGAGAGCTATCTGCCAACAAGTGTTTTTTTATGAATTACTTATTTGGTCATAATAAACCTTGAGGCAAATATAGCCTCAAGTTTTTTTTTGTTTATCATATGCTTTTGTTCGAACATATTTAGAATAGATAAAGGAGATGCAAAGAGAGTGAGAAACAAAATAACTGTGTTTTTATTTACTTTACTCATCATATTATCTCAACATTTGCCTGCTTTTGCAGAAGAAGTTGATCAAGCCGCCGAACATGCAAAACAGTTTGGTTTTTGGACATTAGTCCCGCCATTGATTGCAATCATATTAGCTTTTATTACAAAAAATGTTGTGTTGTCGCTATTTATCGGCGTCTTTTCAGGAGCATTTTTGTTACAACTTACATCGTATAATGTTTTAGGTGCTTTATTTCAGGGATTGCTTCAGGTTGTACAATATATTTTGACATCTTTAGCAGACCCTTGGAATGCTGGAATTATCCTTCAAGTTTTAGCAATTGGTGGGCTAATCGCCTTAGTTACAAAGATGGGTGGGGCAAGAGCGGTAGCTGAATCGTTAGCAAAAAGAGCAAAAACCCCAAGAAGTTCACAAGTGATTACTTGGCTTTTAGGTATACTGGTCTTTTTTGATGACTATGCGAATTCACTCATTGTTGGACCGATTATGCGTCCTGTTACAGATAAATTACGAGTATCAAGAGAAAAGCTTTCATTTATTATTGATGCCACTGCAGCGCCAATAGCGGGTATTGCATTAGTTTCTACTTGGATTGGCTATGAAGTTGGGTTAATTAAAGATGCATATTCTTCAATTGGGCAAGATGTCAATGCTTATGGTGTCTTTATGGATACAATCCCTTTCCGATTTTATAATATTTTATTATTAGTCTTTGTTGTAGCTACGGCATTATTTATGAGAGAATTTGGTTCGATGTATCAGGCAGAACGTCGAGCAAGAACAACTGGAAAAGTATTAGCGGATACAGCAAAACCAATGGCAACTGACGATAAAGATGTTCAGCCAAAAGAGGGCATCCAATTAAATGTATGGAATGCAATTATTCCCATTGGGCTTTTAATGATTCTATCCTTTGGTGGCTTTTATTATAATGGGTACATGGTGATCATGGGTGGAGAGGATGAGGCTGTAAAACAACTGATTCAATCTAGTCCATTGTCCTTTGCAGCCATTCGTGAGACTTTTGGATCATCTGATGCAAGTGTAGTATTATTCCAGGCTGCTCTTTTTGCAAGTATTGTGGCCATGATCATGGGTATTGGTAAGAAGATCTTTACCGTTTCGGAAGCGATTGAAACATGGATTAACGGAATGAAGTCTCTTTTGATCACTGGGGTTATTTTACTATTAGCGTGGTCCTTAAGTAGTACAATGAAAGAATTAGGTACTGCAAAATATCTTGTTGGTCTATTATCTGATACCCTACCAGCATTTGCTTTACCAGCGATTATCTTTATTTTTGGAGCAATTATTTCATTTGCAACTGGTACTTCTTATGGTACGATGGGTATCTTAATGCCGTTAACTATTCCATTGGCAGCTGCATTATCTTCAGACCCTAATTTTATTATCATGAGCGCAGGAGCAGTATTAACAGGTGCAATTTTTGGCGACCATGTTTCTCCTATCTCAGATACAACGATCCTATCTTCGATGGGAGCAGGTAGTGACCATTTAGACCATGTAAGAACCCAATTAGGTTATGCGATTCCAATAGCTATTTTAACTATTTTCTTAGGTTATTTACCTGTCGGGTTAGGACTATCAGTTTGGTTTACACTTCCGATCGGTATCCTTGGTGTCATCTTGTTAGTTCGCTTTGCAGGAAAACCAGTTGAAAATTAATATAGCCGATAAATTTCCTTACTCCCACTTTTAAAAGTGGGAGTAATCATTTTTAGTGCGCCACGCATGGCGATTAACTAGACGGTGAAAGTCCGTTATGGGGGTATGTAGCAACCAACCATTAGCCTAAGGCAAGGGTGTCCATCGTGAGGTGGAATCTGAAGGAAGCCGGCGGCAAAG